>CAZKYS010000039.1:0-19844 GCA_964557085.1 uncultured Caulobacteraceae bacterium | reverse complement strand
TATTTCGCATCCGGCCAGAAATTGAAAGGCCATTTTGCGATTTTGTATTTTTAACCCTAATCAAATTATCATATTGCCATGGCTTTCTTGAAAGCTTTGAAATTTCATTGGCAAGCCATGCCGATTGATTAAATCCACGTTCAAAAAGCCTCCTTGGGTGCAATGGCATTGGAAGGATTAAATCAATATCATCCCAATTAAAGCATTCATGCATCATTTTGGCGAAAGTTTTCACCCCATCTTTGCGTCCGCTATGTTTTAATTGCAAAACCAATTTTTTTGAATTTTCATCATATAATAATGGGGCACGCGCTTGGTCATAATCTGGTGGTTCGGCAATACAGGTTGCACAAATATCTTCATGGCCATGCGCATCGGTAAGTGGGGTTGCGCAAATATTACATTGTGCACCGAAATGAAAGTTAAGATTTTGCCATTCTTCAAATTCAATTGTGCCGTCAATTTTTACGATTTCATCACTTAAAAGCGAATGTGGCGGAAATATAAAGTCAGCGAATGCCCAGAAAGACCTATTTAAGGTTTTGTGTAACTGGGAAGTAAAATTTTCAATTAAGGGATAGGAAAATTTTCGCATTTGTATAATGACTTAGCATGGATTCGCAACCACACATAATCTTTGATTCGCAAAAATATCTTTCACGCCGTGAACGCGCGATAAAAAACACTGCGCGACATGAAAAAACACCTTGGTTTCTTCATGATTTTGCTGCCCAAGGTGCAGTTGATACAATTAGTGCAATAATTCAAGATTTTGAAAATTGCATTGAAATTTTTTCATGCCTTGGACAGTTTGAAACATTTGCAAATTCGCAAAATTTAATTGGCGAAAATGCAAAAATCAAAAACCTGAAACAAATTGAACCATCATTGAATGATTTTTCAGGGGTGAATTGTATTTCGCAATTAAAAAGCCTTGGACTTGATGATCAAAAATATGATTTGATAATTGCAAATTCAGGTTTGAATTTTGTCAATGATTTACCGGGGCTTTTGATAAAAATTAAAAATGCACTTAATGAAAATGGCGTTTTTATTGGCTCTTTCATTGGTAATAATAGCTTAAGGGAATTACGCGAAACTTTCATGCATTGCGAAATAGAAGAATTTGGCGGTGCCAGTATGCGAATTTCACCAATGATTGAACTTGAAAGCGCCGTAAGGCTTTTGACGCGTGTGGGCTTCAAAAGCCCTGTTAGCTCTGTTGAAAGTTTAAAAGTGCGTTATGAAAATGTATTTTCACTTTTTCGCGACATAAAGAATATGGGTGAAAATGCTGCTTTTGTTCAAAAGCATGAAAAACAATTAAATCGCCGTCTTATTGCCAAAATTGCCGATTACTACCAAGATAAGTTCAAAGATGATGATGGGCGTGTTTATGCCACATTCGACATCGTAACCATTTGCGGTTGGGCATAATTAAACCGAAAGGCATTGCCGATGGATGAAAGCGGGCAAAATATACAAAAGCCCAAAAGAAAGCGTAATATTACCAACGCTTTTGCTTTACCACATCTTCAATTTGCCACCCAAGGGCTTGATACAAGGGGTTTTCCAAGCCCACCAGTAATAATTAGCGCACTTGGCCTTCATTTGCTTTTAATCTTGGCGCTTGCAAGTATTCCGCCAATTGATTTTAAGCGCGATGAAATTCTTCCTGTGCAGATTGTTGAAGAAGAAAAACCACCGCCCCCGCCACCAATAATTGAAAAGCAAGAAATACCAAAACCAATTGAAAAAATAATTCCAAAGCCAAAGGAAATTATAAAACCAATTGAAAAGCAAGAAGAAGTTGAACCTGCGCCTATAAAAATGCCAGAAATAAAAAAGATTGAAGTTGATATAAAAAAATTAAAATTACAACCCAATCAAAATGTTCAAGATCAAATAAAATTAAAAAATATTGATATAAAAGCACCGCCAGTTCAGGAAATTGAAAATATTCCACAGCCTTTGCCTGCGCTTCATAAAGTGCAAATAAACAAACCAAATTTGGAAAATAAAAACATAAATACAAACCAAATCCAATTAAACAAACAGCCAACAAATGATTTAAAATTAAAAAAAATTGACGACAATATTCCAATTGATGCGCCAATAATGCCGAATAATGATTTGAAAAAGCTTCAAGAAGAAGCATTAAAACGTCAACAAGAATTGGAGGCTTTGGCAAAGCAAAATGAGGCGTCAAAAAAACCTGCTGCTAATGCGCCGCCTGCACCTAATGGTGAACTTGCAAAACCATCGGGTGTAACCTCTGTTGGCGCTAATAATCCGCCAGCAGGTGGGCAAATACCAGCGGGCAATACAAACCCACCACAACAAAACATAGGTTTTGGTGATGGCACACTACCAAAGCGCCCACCAAGCTATGGCAGCAAAGGTCGAAATGTTTTCGAAGATGGTGATAGCAACGGTTCACTTATTGGGCGGGTTGGTGCATCATTTGATTGCTCAAAATTAGGGGTAAAAGACCGTAAAGAAAAATGCCCTAATTGGTCACCACTTGAAACAAGGCATAAAAATATTGATCCAATGATACCGCAAGGCGTGAAAAAATCTAATGGCATACAAAATCCATTACCACCTTGCCCACCGGGTTCGCCAAATTCAAACCTTGGTTTAAGCTGCCTTCCAAGCAAGACCCCGCTTAATCGCAACCAATAATAATCAAAAATAAAAAGGGTCGTGATTTTCATCACGACCCACGAGGCAGCCTCTAATTTGGGGGAGGGGGGAGGAAGCACCAAGTTAAAAAACTTAAGTGATAACACCGAGGCACCGTGTTATATCTATAATTTAGTAACTAAATGTGGCAAAACAAGGGTGATAGCTTTAAACATTTTTAATTTTCAGCCCCTTGAAAATTACGAATTACGAATTACGAATTACGAATTACGAATTACGAATTACGAATTACGAATTTTTAAAGCATTGAAACTTTGTTTCAAGGCTTTTTAAAAATAAAGTCATAGAAAAATAAAAACCGCGCTTTTTATTTTTCTATGTCCGATTGAAACCAAGTAGCCGAGTGAGCGGCAAAGCCGCGAGGGTGGCTACTTGACTACTATTTTTTCCAATCCGCCGCTTGGTCAATCAAATATTGTCTAAAGGCAGCAATACGTTTTGAACGGCGCAAATCAGCAGGATAGATAAAGAATACATCCAAATCAGGGCCAGGGTTTTCAGGCAATAGGCGCACTAAATTCGGTTGCATTGCCGCCAAATAATCAGGCAAGCCACCAATTCCAAGCCCTGCGGCAACCGAAGTTACCAATGCGGTTATATTATTAATTGAAAGCCCTGCCACACGCGGCTTCTGCCCATCACGCCCCAACGTAAGCGCAAAATCCAAAACCCGCATTTCATCAGATTCCTTTGCACCATAAGCAATTATGCGATGATTATCGAGGTCTTGAACACGTGTTGGTTGCCCATTTTCGGCAACATATTCACGCGATGCATAAAGCGATGTTTTGACAGAAAATAATTTGCGCTGAATTAAATCGGCATGGGTTGCCTGCCACAATCTTACTGCGCATTCAGCCTCTAGGGTTGTTAAATCAAGTTCCCTATCATCAAGAATAAGGCGCAAAGTGACATCAGGATATTCATCCATAAAACCGCCCATACGCGGCGCAAGCCATGTTGAACCAAAACCAACAGGTGCGGTAATCAAAAGCTCCCCCTGTGGGCGCTCGCGTGCATCTTTTAGGTTGGATTCAGCAACCGCCGCAATTGTTGCCATTTGCAATGTTGATTGTTGAAGCACTTTACCAGGGCCAGTAAGAATAAGGCCGCGCGCATGGCGATGGAAAAGCGGAACACCCAAATCATCTTCAAGTGCCGCAATTTGACGTGAAACCGCCGATTGCGAAAGCCCAACCTTCTCTGCCGCAGCAGTTAAAGAACCTGTTTCGGCGGCGGCGTGGAATGTGCGTAATTTGTCCCAATCAATCATGCGCCATCCCCCGCTAAAAATCTTTCGGCATCTAATGCTGCCATACAGCCCATCCCCGCCGCAGTTACGGCTTGGCGATAATGTTCATCGGTTACATCGCCACACGCAAATACACCCGCAACATTGGTTTTGGTTGTTCCTGCTTCAACAATTAGATAGCCATTATCTTTCATTGCCAATTGGCCTTTGAAAATTTCGGTTGAAGGGGCATGACCAATGGCAACAAAAACGCCATCACACGAAACTTTTGAAGTTTCACCGGTTTTGACATTTTTCAAACGAACGCCAGTAACGCCCGGAATTTCACCTTCGGCAAGAATTTCATCAATTGCACTATCCCAAATGATTTCAATTTTTGGATTTGCAAAAACGCGGTTTTGCATAATTTTTTCGGCGCGAAATTCATTGCGGCGGTGAACCAAAGTAACTTTACTGGCAAAATTAGTAAGGAAAAGCGCTTCTTCAACTGCGGTATTGCCACCGCCAACCACAACAACTTCTTTACCGCGATAAAAGAAACCATCGCAAGTTGCACAAGCTGAAACGCCAAAACCCATTAAAGATTTTTCTTCAGGCAAGCCAAGCCATTTTGCCTGTGCACCTGTTGAAACAATCACACTATCTGCAGTGTAAATTGTGCCGCTATCGCCCACTGCGGTGAATGGGCGTTTTGAAAAATCAACCGATAAAATCCAATCGGAAATAACATTTGTTCCCATGCGCAATGCTTGGGCTTTCATTTGTTCCATAAGCCACGGGCCTTGAATTTCGTGTTCAAAACCTGGGTAATTTTCAACTTCTGTTGTGATTGTTAATTGACCGCCTGGTTGCGGCCCTTCAACCAAAATAGGTTCATTCATCGCGCGCGCCGCATAAATTGCCGCCGTATAACCCGCAGGGCCTGAACCAATAATAAGAACTTTTGTGTGTTTTGTTTCTGACACCTTAAATACCCTTGCTTTTTTGCATAGCTGTATAGATATAACGATTTATTTGTTTTGCCAAAGCGCAATAATGTTTTTTGCGATTAAATCCACTGAATTTATTTTGTCATAAGTGAATTTTTGCAGGTTTTTATCAAACCAACGTGCTGCGCCCGCTTCAATAAAGCTATTATGAAGCCTATCAAATTTCTTTGACCCACCTTGTAATTTGATTAAATTAATCGGAAGCCCAAAAAATGCGCAATCAGAAAGCATATTGGCGCTATCTTCGGTTACAAGTGCAATGTCGGAACTTGCAAGCCATGCAAGATATGGATTTGGTCCATCTTTTTGCACATTTTCAAAAAATTCATGATTATTTTTTTTTGCAAAATTTCGAAATTCTTGGCAAATTTCAATGGGCGTGCGCCTTGAAACCGTAATAAAAAATACGCGATTTGGATTTTGTAATGCACGCATATTTTCAATTATTTGTTTGGCGCGTTCCTGTGTGAATTTATGGGTTTTTGAATTTCCTCCCAAAATTACAAGGATTTTTTCACGGGTTTCATATAAATATTTTGGAAATTTTTCTAATTCTTCTTTGATTTGGTTTTCCGAATACCAAACCAAACCGCCCAAGGTTTCAAATACGTTTTCGCCTTTTACATTGTCATGCTTTGGGGCGATTATTGCATCAAATAGATTGCATGGAACTTTTGGATCTTGAATTTGAACCACAAACGCGCCGCGTTTTTTTGCAATTATTGAATATGGAATTGCGCGGCGACCATTACCAACCCAAATATCAGGAATATTATTTAAAATATCGCGCTGTTCCTTTGGCAAAGCATTGATTGGATTTGGCCATAAAAGCGGTGGCAAAAACACTTGTGGCGCTTTTGGATTAAGTCTTTTGGTTTCAACTATTGCGCCAATTTGATTGGCGATAGCCCCCGCAAGCGCTTGGGCTTGGCGTTCAATACCTGCGCGCCCATCGGAAATTGCTAAGATTTTTGGTTGGGGCTTCATAGCCAAACCCTATCATGTCGCATTTGTTGCGGTTTCATGTGGCATATATAATGAAACCCCGCAACTTGTGCGGGGTGGCATTGAGTTAGAATAGGATTAAATCCACGCAACATCCAAAATTTCAAGGCTTTTGATGCCAGATGGCGTGTTCACTTCAACCACGTCGCCGCTTTCTTTACCGATCATGGCGCGCGCAATCGGGCTTGCGATAGAGATTTTACCAAGTTTAACATCGGCCTCATCTTCGCCCACAATTTTATAAGTGTTCTCTTCTTCTGTATCTTCATCAAGAACTTTTATGGTTGCGCCAAATTTAATTGTGCTTCCTGATAGAGCTTTAATATCGATAATTTGACCGCGTGCAATTTTATCCTCTAATTCAAGGATGCGGCCCTCGATAAAGCTTTGGCGTTCTTTTGCAGAATGATATTCCGCATTTTCCGACAAATCACCATGCGAACGCGCTTCGGCAATTGCCGCGATAATATTTGGGCGTTCAACAGTTTTTAATTTTTTCAATTCTGCGTCAATAGCGGCAAAGCCTTCCGCAGTCATAGGTATTTTTTCCATTTTGGATTTCCATTAAAGATGAATAAAGTGGTACTAAACTTGGTTTTGTCAAGCATAAGCCTGCAGTGGCTTCACTTGCATATCGGTTTCTTTCGCAGATTTTATCGCACGAATTGCGGCGCGCGCACCCGCGACAGTTGTGTAATAAGAAACCTGCTGCATTAGTGCCGAGCGACGGATAGAGAAACTGTCCGCCAAAGATTGCGAACCTTCTGTTGTATTGATAACCATTTGAATCTTATTATCAATTATAGAATCAACAATATGCGGACGCCCTTCAAGAACCTTATTAATCCTTGTGGCTTTAACGCCATTTTGTTCAAGAATTTTTTGCGTTCCTTCGGTTGCAACAATATCAAAGCCTTGGGCAATATAGTCACGGCCTAATTCTACGACATGGTCTTTATCGGCATCTTTTACCGAAATAAATACAGTGCCACCCTTTGGAAGCACCATTCCAGCGCCCAATTGCGATTTCAAAAACGCTTGTGCAAAGTCTTTATCAAGGCCCATAACTTCGCCAGTTGATTTCATTTCTGGCCCTAAAATTGGGTCAACACCTGCAAATCGTGCGAATGGGAAGACGGCTTCTTTAACCGCGACATGATCTAATTTTTTAGATTTTAAATTAAATGTGCTTAGTTTTTCACCCGCCTGAAGTTTTGCCGCAATACCCGCAATTGGAATATTCACAGCTTTGGCAACAAATGGCGCGGTACGTGATGCACGTGGATTAGCCTCAAGAACGTAAATATCATCCCCCTGAACCGCAAATTGCACGTTCATAAGGCCTTTAACCTTAAGCGCTTTGGCAAGTTTGATGGTTTGGGTTTCAATTTCTTTTACGATTTTTTCGCTTAAAGAATATGGCGGCAACGCGCATGCGCTGTCACCAGAGTGAATACCCGCTTCCTCAATATGTTCCATAATGCCGGCAACAAAAACGTCGTCACCATCGCATAAAGCATCAACATCAACTTCGATTGCGCTTTTAAGATATTGGTCAATCAAAACAGGATTATCGCCTGAAACAATCACCGCCTCGCGGACATAGCGTTTTAATTGGGTGTCATTATGGACAATTTCCATCGCGCGCCCGCCAAGAACATAAGAAGGGCGAACAACGATTGGATAGCCAACTTGATTTGCGCCTTTTAATGCTTCTTCTTCGGTGCGGGCAATTGCGTTGCGCGGCTGAACCATATCAATTGCGTGAAGCAATTGTTGGAAACGTTCGCGGTCTTCGGCAATGTCGATTGAATCAACAGATGTGCCAAGAATTGGAATGCCCGCTTGTTCAAGTGGGTGGGCAAGTTTAAGTGGGGTTTGACCGCCAAATTGAACGATAACACCCAATAATTCGCCATTTTCTTGCTCTTTACGGATGATTTCGATTACATCTTCTTCGGTTAATGGTTCGAAATATAGGCGGTCAGATGTATCATAATCAGTTGAAACCGTTTCAGGGTTACAATTAATCATGATGCTTTCATAGCCCATTTCTTCGCATGCAAAGGCCGCGTGGCAGCAGCAATAATCAAACTCAATACCCTGACCAATGCGGTTTGGCCCACCGCCAAGAATAACCACTTTTTTGCGATTTGATGGTTGCGCTTCGCAATCGACTTTGCCATTTGAAATCGCTTCATAACTTGAATACATATAAGGCGTTGTGGCGCGGAATTCGGCGGCGCATGTGTCGATGCGTTTATAGCTTGGGGTTACACCTGCTTCACGGCGCAATTTGGCAACTTCGGCGGCAGTTTTTCCAACGATATTGGCAATTTGTTTGTCACTAAAGCCATTTGATTTCACAAAGCGCCAATCTTCGGCACATTCAGGAAGGCCATGGGTTTTAAGGCCGTTTTCAATTTGAATGACTTTTTCAATTTCGCGCAAGAACCAAGGGTCAATTTTTGAAACATTATGAATCTGTTCAACACTAAAGCCCATGCGGAAGGCTTGGCCTACGCGTAAAATACGGCTGGCTTTTGGTTTTGCCAATGCTGCCAAAAGCTCGTCTTTGTCGTCATATTCATTGACTTCATCAAGACCGTTATAGCCAGTTTCCAATGAACGTAGCGCTTTACCAAGGCTTTCGTTAAATGTGCGCCCAATTGCCATTGCCTCACCAACTGATTTCATTTGGGTGGTCAATGTGCTGTCTGCGCCTTTATATTTTTCGAATGCAAAACGTGGAATTTTGGTGACGATATAATCAATTGTCGGCTCAAATGATGCCGGCATTGCGCCGCCTGTGATGTCATTGGCGATTTCATCCAAAGTGTAACCAATGGCAAGTTTTGCGGCAACTTTGGCGATTGGGAAACCTGTTGCCTTTGATGCCAATGCAGATGAACGCGACACGCGCGGGTTCATTTCAATCACAGTCATACGCCCAGTTTTTGGGTCAAGTGCGAATTGAACGTTCGAACCGCCAGTTTCAACGCCGATTTCGCGCAAAACCGCAATCGAAGCATCACGCATTCTTTGATATTCTTTATCAGTTAATGTCAAAGCAGGGGCAACAGTGATAGAATCACCAGTATGCACGCCCATTGGGTCGAAATTTTCGATTGAACAGATGATGATGCAATTGTCGTTTTTATCGCGCACCACCTCCATCTCATATTCTTTCCAGCCAAGAACGCTTTCTTCAACCAAAATTTCGGTTGTTGGCGATGCATCAAGGCCAAGCGCGCAGATTTCGCGGAACTCTTTTTCATTATAGGCAATACCGCCGCCCGTTCCGCCCAATGTAAATGAAGGGCGGATAATTGCAGGAAGGCCAACTTTTTTAAGCGCTTCTTCGGCCTGTGCCAAAGTATTTGCCACATAAGATTGCGGGCTTTCAAGGCCGATTTTATCCATTGCATCGCGGAATAATTGGCGATCTTCGGCTTTTTCAATTGCCTCTGGCTTTGCGCCAATCATTTCAACATTATATTTTGTTAAAACCCCGCTTTCATGAAGCGATAAGGCGCAATTAAGCGCGGTTTGACCGCCCATTGTTGGCAATATTGCATCAGGGCGCTCTTTGGCGATGATTTTTTCAACAACTGCGGGTGTAATTGGTTCGATATAGGTTGCATCCGCCAAATTCGGGTCGGTCATAATTGTTGCGGGATTGGAATTGACCAAAATCACGCGATAGCCTTCTTCCTTAAGGGCTTTAATCGCTTGAACGCCTGAATAATCAAATTCACATGCTTGACCAATAATGATTGGCCCCGCCCCGATTATAAGGATTGATTTAATATCCGTGCGCTTTGGCATTTTGCTTTTCCAATATTTTAATGTGTATATATGTTTGTCTATATCGCAAAAAAGCCCCCGCACCGAAGATTCGATACGTGGGGCCTTTGAAGGCACTGGCCTATAATGCCAATACGCGAACTAATCAAGTTTTTTTGGCAAGAAAAATATTATTTTCCTGTTGTGATTAATTTTGCCAAATCTTCGATGGTTTTTTCAAGATAATCAATATCATCACCCTCTGCCATCAAGCGAACCAATGGTTCGGTGCCAGATGTGCGAACCACAAGGCGTGCGCCATTTTCTTCAAGTGATTTTTTGACCTCTTCAACCTGTTTGGCAATTTCTTTATTGGCAAGCGGTGAAGTGCCGCTATAACGAATATTTTTCTTAATTTGTGGCGCAGGTTTGAAGCAATTAAGAATTTCGGATGCTTTTTTACCCTTATGGCTCATGGCGCCAAGCACTAATAATGCAGAAATAAGGCCATCACCCGTTGTTGCATAATCAAGGGAAACAATATGGCCCGATTGTTCGCCGCCAAGGTTGCAGCCTTTTTCACGCATCGCAGATACAACCTGACGGTCGCCAACATCGGTGCGGATTAATTCAACGCCAATTGATTTAAGGAATTTTTCAAGCCCAAGGTTTGACATAATGGTGGTAACAACGGCACCGCCCTTTAATGTACCTTGGTCAACCATATCGCGGGCAATTGCGGCGATGATTTGGTCGCCGTCAATTTCATTGCCTTGGTCATCAATGATTGCAATCCTGTCGGCATCGCCATCAAGGCCAATACCAATATCGGCACGTCTTTCCAAAACTTTGCGCTTTAAAAGGCCAAGGTCGGTTGAGCCGCAGCCATCATTAATATTCATACCATTTGGTTCAACCGCAATTTCAACAACCTCTGCGCCCAATTCGCGCAAAGCCCAAGGCGCCGTTTTATAGGCCGCACCATTGGCACAATCGACAACAACGCGCATTCCATCAAGGCGCGCGCCGCGCGGAAACGCAAATTTTGCGAATTCAACATAACGACCGCGTGCATCTTCAAAACTTTTAACCTGCCCAATTTGATGCGGCGGGGAGCGTTTGATAGCATCAGGATTTTCAAGAAGCTTTTCAATTTCTAATTCTTGTTCATCACTAAGTTTAAAGCCATCAGGGCCGAATAATTTAATACCATTATCGGCAAAGCCATTATGCGAAGCCGAAATCATAACACCCAAATCTGCACGCAATGAACGGGTCAAAATACCAACCGCAGGGGTTGGAACTGGGCCAATAATGCGAACTTCCATACCAACAGCCGCAAAGCCAGAAACAAGGGCAAATTCCAACATATAGCCCGAACGGCGCGTATCTTTGCCAATAATTACAAGATTGCTTTGGTTTTGGCGCTTAAAATAAGTTCCCGCCGCCATGCCAAGATGCAACGCAGTCTCTGCCGTCATAGGCCATTTATTTGCTTCACCACGAATGCCATCTGTTCCAAAAAAACGCTTTTTCAATCTACCGCTCCGATATTCAAGAAAACGCCTAATAGCAAAAAACAATTTATATACACTGAACAAATATTTTCAGAGTGTGACATTGTTTGAAAATTTGCCATAGCAAATTTTGCTCTTCAGCTTATCGCAAAAGTCTTCAACTTTTGCGGCATCATCGTTTGAAAATTTGCCATAGCAAATTTTACTCTTCAGCTTATCGCAAAAGTCTTCAACTTTTGCGGCATCATCGCGTTGCACAAAATAAGTTGGGGTTAAATGTAATTCCCGCGTCTTAAGGGTTTTGATATATTTTTTATTCGTTCATTTATCAAAGCTTCAATAGAATTTCCAATATCGTTTAAATTCCATTGGATTTCGTAATTTGTGAAGCGCATTATTTTAAACCCAAGGCTTTCTAAATATTCTTGGCGAATTTCATCGGTCTGCGAATATTTATGATGTTCACCATCAAGTTCAATAATTAGCCAAATTTGGCGACAACAAAAATCAACAACATATTTTCCAATTGGTTCTTGACGATGAAATCGCACACCAAAATTCCCACGCCGCAACCGCCCCCAAAGCCTTATTTCCCATGGGGTCATATTCTTTCTTAAAGTTTTCGCAAACTCAATAGACATAAATGTTCTATATATGTTCTAATAGATTTTGTAAACACACTCAATTCCTTCCCTAGAGGGAAGGTGGCTTTTTGCCATAGGCAAAAAGACGGAAGGGTGGCCGCGACATTGCAGCTTATCGCGGCGTTAGTTGTCCCCGAAACATCCACCCTTCAGTCACCTTCGGTGACAGCTTCCCTCAAGGGAAGCAATTAGATTGCGTTCTCTAAAAAACGCACGGGCTTCATGCTTGAAAGGTCAAACTCACTAAGGTCTGAATTTTCCAAAAAATCTTCGGCTTCTTGGTCGGTTGTTAATTTTGGGAATTGTTTAAGATTATCTGATTTTTTCATAGTGACCTACCTCTTTGGTGCCTCAAATGCATTTAAACTGCACAATCAAATCAATAAAAAACAAAGTCAATAAGTTGCAATCAATCAATATTTAACCAACAAAGACAATTATAATTTTGAAACCATCATACATCTAATCGATTTGTCTCTTTAAGTCTTTAACAAATGCACTTGGAGACCAACTATTAAGTAAATTATTCATAATAAATGTTTGCACTGAATCTAACCCTAGATTTGAAAGCGTTCCAAGAATTAAATCAGTTTGAAGGGCAGCTCCCCCAACTGCAAATAATGTTTTTGTTATTGCCTTTCCAACTTTTATCCCACTTGTTTCATCTTCGAGAATTTTTGAGCAATACTCTTGCATGACGTCTGAACCTGGCGGAATACTTCCAACCCATTCTCTGAGTGCGGAGTGCTTCATGATAAGTTTAATTGCATTTGAAATTTCTAACTGACCTGAATCTATTGCTTCCGCAAAATATTTACCATTTTCAAAAACATAGTTTTGAAATTGTAAAATTGAGTCTTGACCAACAACCGACTTCTTAAATGCATCATTCAAGTGAATATTAGCAACCTGATTGTAAAAATTATTTGAAAACACATCGCACCTAACTGATGTAGAAATAAAATTCTCTATCCAATATTGATGAACTTCAGCAAGAACATTATTCCAATTTGTATTATCGCGATTTCCTCCAATAAATACTGGGCCTAATTCACCATTGAATGTAACAATTTTTTTTGCTTCATTTAAATGAACAGATGTATTCAATTCATCAAAAGCCTTGGTGTTGAAGGTTGCCCCATTTTTTTTAGCCACCAAATTGATGAAAGGCTCAAGAGTAGCTTTATTCTTTACGGTCTCAAACATAAACTCATTTGTATCACTGTGTACACCTAATAATTTTTCATATGTTGAAACCCTGCACTTAGAAAAAATTAAGTTTTCTAACCTCCTGCCTTTCTTTTCCCCCGAAAGGTCAGAAATATTATTTAATGCAAGTGTCTTAATTTTTATTGGCTTACCATCAGTTTCAGCAATTATTCTAGCGATAACACCAGTGTGTTCTGAAAACCCAGAATTTGCTTCACTTAAAATGCCAATAAATTCAGGAAAAATTGAGACGGTTAAATGCGGTATGTTTACAATTGCTTCAAAGTTTTTTATCCCAATGCGCTGTATAATTCCTCCAACTTCTTGATCTGAAAATAATACATGAATACGATTATAATAAAGCAGCGCCTCCAATAACCCTCCTAAAGAATTATTGAATTCTGAATTATATCGCAAGATAGCAGAATCGAACATAGCATACCCCAAAAACAATATATATTCGATATATATATATATATATATATATCGAAATAGACCGAATATTTGCAAAGTTTTTATTTAGATTAAATCGTACAAAACCACAACTTATGCAAACTATGATTTATACTCTGATTTAAAATCTTTAGAAAACTAAAGTAGTTTCTCTATTTAAATAGTACAACACCTTATTATCATAAGGTTTTTCGTAAAATGGGGTAACAACTTATCAAAGTAAATTATTCTGACTTCAGATTTTGGGAGACTTGATTATGTTTAGGCAAAAAGACGGAAGGGTGGCCGCGACATTGCAGGTTATCGCGGCGTTAGTTGTCCCCGAAACAGCCACCCTTCAGTCACGCAAGCGTGACAGCTTCCCTCAAGGGAAGCAATTAGGGATATTATCGCGCAAACTTCTGGAACTTAATCTTCTCTGGTATCAAATTCTCAACGCCAAGTCTGCGCTTCTTATCTTCTTCATAGGCTTCGAAGTTTCCTTCGAACCATTCAACGTGTGAATTGCCTTCGAATGCTAAGATATGGGTTGCGACGCGGTCGAGGAACCATCTGTCGTGGGAAATGACCACTGCGCAGCCTGGGTAATCGTCCAAGGCGGCCTCTAGGGCTTGTAGGGTTTCAACGTCCAAGTCATTTGTCGGCTCATCGAGTAATAGGACGTTTGCGCCCATTTTAAGGGTTTTGGCAAGATGCACACGGTTTCTTTCACCGCCTGATAATAGGCCAACTTTTTTCTGTTGGTCGCCGCCTTTGAAATTGAAAGATGAAACATAGGCGCGGCTGTTAATTTCGCGGCCGCCAACTTCGATAATGTCCAAACCGCCCGAAATTTCTTCCCAGATATTTTTATTATCATCAAGCGCGTCACGGCTTTGGTCAACATAACCAAGTTTAACACTATCACCCAAAGTAAGCGTGCCAGAATCAGGCGCAGTTTTGCCGGTAATCATGCCAAATAATGTCGATTTACCCGCTCCATTCGGCCCAATAACCCCAACAATGCCCGCAGGTGGCAATTTGAATGAAAGCCCATCAATAAGAAGTTTATCGCCGAAACCTTTAACCAAATTCTCAACTTCAAGAACTTTTGTGCCAAGGCGTGGACCCGGTGGAATTTGGATTTGGGCGAAGGTTTGTTTTTCGCGCTCGGCCTGATTGACCAAATCTTCGTATGCTGCAAGGCGGGCTTTTGATTTTGCTTGGCGCGCTTTTGGTGATTGACGAACCCATTCAAGTTCACGGTCAATGGCGCGTTTGCGGCTTTCACTTTCGCGCTCTTCTTGCTTCATGCGTTTGGCTTTTTGTTCAAGCCATGCCGAATAATTACCCTCATAAGGAATGCCTTTGCCGCGATCTAATTCAAGCGTCCATTTGGTAACTTGGTCAAGGAAGTAACGATCGTGGGTTACCAAAATTACGCAACCAGGGAATTCTTCTAAATGGTGTTGAAGCCATGCCACTGATTCCGCGTCCAAATGGTTTGTCGGTTCATCAAGAAGAATCATATCAGGTTTTGATAAAAGAAGGCGGCACAATGCAACGCGGCGTTTTTCACCGCCCGAAAGTTTGGAAACGTCCGCATCATTATCAGGGCAGCGAAGTGCGCCCATTGCCATTTCGATTTTACTATCAATATCCCATGCATCGGCAGCATCAACTTGTTCTTGAAGGGCGGTCATTTCTTCCATTAATTCGTCCGAATAATCTTCGGCCATTTTCATGGAAATTGCGTTGAATTTATCCAAAAGGATTTTTTCAGGACATTCGGAAATCACATTTTCCCAAACCGATAATTTTGGATCAAGTTCAGGCTCTTGTGGTAAATAACCCATTTTTGTGTCTTTTGCGGGGCGCGCTTCGCCGTTAAAATCCTTATCAAGACCCGCCATAATTTTCAAAAGTGTCGATTTACCCGAACCGTTTACACCAACCACGCCGATTTTTGCATCAGGGTAAAATGAAAGCCAGATATTTTCAAAAACCTTTTTGCCACCCGCATAAGTTTTTGAAAGTTCTTGCATTTGAAAAATATATTGTTGCGCCATTTGTAATTAATCCTTTGTAATGGCCTTCTATACGAAGGCGCAACAATTTAAAAGATAGTTAATGGCAATTTTGACAATGCTCCTTTAGGGGATAGATTAAATTTTAATATTTTATGCGGCGCGAACAGAATTTATAAATCCTTTTATTTCGTTACTTAATCTTTGCGATTGTTCATAAAGATTTTGCGCGGAAGATTTTGATTGCATTGCCGCAGATGAAGCATCAACCGCATATTCACTAACTTGATTAATGCTTGAATCAATTTCTGCGGTTCCTGTTGATGCCATTGACATATTATGGGCAATATCGCGGGTTGCGGCTGATTGTTCTTCAACTGCACTTGAAATTGAATTCGATATTGATTCAACTTTTTCAATCGAACCCTTTATCGAACCAAGTGCGGCAACAACTGAACTTGCAACCTCACGTATATTTCCAATATTGGTTGAAATTTCACCCGTTGCTTTTTCAGTTTGGTCAGCCAATTGTTTTACTTCATTGGCAACAACGGCAAAGCCACGCCCTGCCTCACCTGCGCGCGCAGATTCAATAGTTGCATTAAGCGCCAGTAAATTAATTTGCGCCGCAAGCCCCTGAATAATTGCAACAACTTCACCAATTCGTGAAGTGGCGCTATCAAGCAACAATGATGTTTCATCAGCTTTCGCAGTTTCATTCATCGCTTCGCGCATTGCCACGGTAAAGAATGACATCTGCTCGGAAATTTCATTTGCGGTTGCTGACATTTCCTCTGTTGCCGAGGCAACTGTGCTTATGTTCAATGAAGTGTCGCTTGAAGTGCGGGCAACAACTTGGGCGCGCGAACTTACATCAGATACAACATTTGAAAGACCATCAGAAGTTTTTGTAAGCTCTATTGTTGAAGCGTCAAAAGCATTCAAAATCGGACTTATTTTTGCTTCAAACACATTTATGTTTTCATCCAATAAGCGCTTTGCCTCTTGTTTGTTTTTGATTTCATTTTGGCGCTCTAATTCCTTGCTTTGTTCAAGCATAATGCTCATTTGCTTTAAGCTTTTTGCCATTTCGCCAAATTCATCGTGGCGATTTTCAAGCAATTTATCAACCTTACTTCCTTTTGCCACATCTGTCATTGCTAGGTTAATTGTTGTAACCGCTGATTTAATATCGGCACTAATTTTCTTTGAGATGGTCCAAAATACGGCAACAATTAAAATCATCATAATTGCCAACGGTATTAGGGCTTTTAAAAGTTCAGAATTAACATCATCAACATAAACACCTGTGCCGACAATCCATCCCCAATCATTATTTTTCTTAACAAAGCTAATTTTTTCAAAAGAGCTTGTTTTTGGCTTATCAGGCTTGTTCCAATAATAACGGACATAACCCTCACCTTTTGCATTAGCAACTTTTGCCATTTCAACAAAAAGCGCCAATCCTTTTTGGTCTTTTTTATAAGCAGCATTTTTGCCATCAAGTTCAGCACTGGTTGGATGCATGATTACATTTACATCTTTATCCATAATCCAAAAATAGTTTTTACCATCATATCGAAGGCTTTTAATTTCATTTCTGGCTATTGATTGCGCTTGATCCCTTGTGATTTTTCCACTTTTTTCTTGGGTTGCATAATTTTCAATAATGGACATGGCAACTTCTACATTGCCTTTAACTTTGTCTTTCTTATCATTATAAAGGGAATTTCTATACTCAAAAACTGTTATCGCAGTTACCATAGCCAAAGCTATATAAGCCAATATAACTATGATATTTATTTTTTTACTTACCTGCATATTTCCAAATTGAAGCAATTTCATTTCCTTACCTGAAGATTAATTTATTATATAAAATGCTTCCAAACGTTTTAAATAAAATTGTTTCCAATAGATTAATGCACAAAAATTAGGCACATATTTTTATAAAATGCACAGATATTACTAAGTAGTAAGAAATTTCGATTGCATAAATGTCACAGTCAGACACCACTTATAGAAATTGAACTTGGCAATCATAAGTATAAAGTATAAAAGCCCATATATTATATTCAGAGGTTATTTTGACAGTTTTTTATTATAAGGGCGATCTGCCTGATGGGTTAGAATTTGGGGATAGTGTTGCAATTGATTGCGAAACCATGGGGCTTTCACTTGTTCGTGATGAATTGTGCGTTATTCAATTATCAAGTGGCGACGGTAATGCGCATGTTGTTCAATTTGACCGTAAAACCTACGAATGCCCAAATCTAAAGAAATTACTTACTGATAGCAAAATTGAAAAGCTTTTCCATTTTGGTCGCTTTGATATTGCGATGATATACAAATATCTTGGTATATTATGCGCACCAGTTTTTTGCACCAAAATTGCATCAAAACTTTGCCGCACATATACCGACAGGCATGGCCTTAAAGACTTGTTGCGTGAATTAGTTGGCGTAGAACTTAATAAACAACAACAATCGTCAGATTGGGGTCAAGAAACTTTAAGTGAAGCACAATTAAATTATGCCGCATCTGATGTTTTATATTTGCATGGCGCAAAAAACAAATTAGTTGAAATGTTACAAAGACATAATAGAGTTGAAATTGCGAATGCTTGTTTCAAATTCCTGCCAACTCAGGCAATGCTTGACTTGAATGGTTTTGGTGAAATCGACATTTTTTCGCACTAATTTGCCGCAAAGAAACAGAAAAAGATAATGCCCGAAAAACAAAGTGAAAATTTAGCAAATGACCGCGGATTACAAATCCGCAGTTTGCGTATCAAATTTTTGCGAACACTTTTTCTGGTTACAATTATCGCTTCGGCAGCCATTTTTGTTGGTATGCTAATATTTGGTTTTTTAAAACCAAAAAATGAAACCAATAAGAATGTTGTAAAAGGCGACAAGCTAGTAATTGAAAAACCAACTTTTATTGGGCATTCTATTGAAAACGGTCGTGTTATTGTTACCGCCGATGAGGCAAAACGCCAATTAGGAAATGGTGTAAGTGATATTGAACTTATAAACCCTGTAATGCAAACGCAATTTGGCTCTCAAATTAAAGCAAAAACTGGCGTTTGGAACGAGACAAGGCAAGAGCTTACATTAAAAACCAATGTTGAAATGACCCACTCAAATGGCGACAAAGCTTATGCGCAAAACGCATATTATGGAAGAATTGCAAGCCCTGATGGCAAAGGCTTTACCCTTGCTGAACCAATTATTTATTTAACGCAAAGCGTTCAATTTGCGCGCAAAAGTGGTGAACATTTAGAAAGTAATAGTGGAATTTGGAATGACAAAACCCAAGAATTAAAACTTGGCGATGATGCAAAATTAAATGTTCCACAAATCGTTTCCGACAATAATTCTTTTGTAAACATTACATTTGCCAAAGGTAATGCAAGCTCAAAAGCGGCAACATTTTTATTGAATAACAATGTTATTTATGGAAGTGGTAATACAAGTTTGAAATTTGATAAAATCGCTGCAACTTCCGACCGTTATGAGTTCCATTCTGATACAAAGCGCATTATCTTAAATGGTCATGCACACGCAACATTTTCGCAATAGGTTATGACAAGATGAAAATTAAGAATACAAAACAAAATTTACATTTTTCTTCGACATTGCGGGGGCTTATTGCGGCATCTTTATTTGCAATGGTTTCAGGCTCTTCAATCGCGCAAAACACGCAAAATGGCCCTATTCAAGTTACTGCCTCATTGATGGATGTCCAGCCGCAAAATAATAGTGCTATCTTTTCTGGTAATGCAGAAGTTATTCAAAATGGCGCGGCAATAAGATCTTCAAAATTCGTTGTGTTTTATAATGGCGCAGGTGATGGAAAAATTCAAAAAGTAGTTTCAGATAGTGAAACTTTTTACGCATCCCCAACCGAAAAAGCGCGCGGTGACCGTGCGGTTTTTGATGCGGCAAACAATACAATCATTTTTACTGGTAATGTAATCCTAACCCAAAACCGCAACGTCCTTACTGGTGATGAATTGCGGGTTAATACAATTACAAAACAATCGGTAATGAAATCAAATAGCGGCAAGGTTAAGGGCGTGTTTTTCCCAAATGATGCACCGCCTTCTAAGCCTAAGAAATAAGAACAAAATATAATGGCGCGCAATATACATTTTTTTGATACATCAGATGTCGGGCAGACTTCTAAATCAGGTCTAAGTGCAACCAACCTCAACAAAAGCTTCAAAGGCCGTGAGGTTGTAAAGGATGTTTCTTTATCACTACAGCGCGGTGAAG
>CAZKYS010000038.1:0-20403 GCA_964557085.1 uncultured Caulobacteraceae bacterium | reverse complement strand
TGAATTGTTGGGAAAATTAATGCGCATAATAATATGCCATTTAATCTACCATAATTTTCAACAAGTTTGGTGCGAACAAATTTTTGCGCAATAAATTCCTCGCAAAAGCCGTGAATGAATAGGATTATGGCGCTAAATAATAATGTTATATTTGCAAAATTACCTTTGGGCGCAATTGATATTGTTTTTGTAAAAAGTGCAATCGCCCATGATCCAAAAACAATGAATGAAGCGCAAAACGCCCCAATTATAATAGCTATAAAATTAAAGTCTTTGGTTGATATTAAATCATTATTTTTTGCAAAGAATATTTTTGCAAAAACTAAAATCAGCGCAAGATTAATGAATTCACGAATAGGAAAATCAATTCCTTTATCATTGGCAAAAAATGCAATTATTTTGCTTGCTTCACCTGCAATATAAACGCAAAAAATGGATATTATTGCATAAATTATTGCAAGATATTTTGCGGGAATTTTATTTAAAAAATCTTGCACGAATAAAACCTTCAATTTTAAAATAATCTATCGACAAAGCATTTAGGAAAAGTGTATTTATTAGAGCAGACAACATTAATTAAAAAAACGTGATGAACTAGAAATGTCAAATTTCAATGAAATAAGCTTTTCCAAAAAAATCCTTAATCGCGATGCAGACATACGTATTTCACCTTCATTCCTAAAGGATGCATTGGAAAACAAAGATACAAGAATTGCGCTTTTTTGTGATGATTTGGTGTTATTTCCCTTACAAAATGAAAAAATCACCAATCCAACAACTTATAATTATGATGATATAAAAGAATTTGTTGATGCAAATTCATTCTGGATTGCGGCAGGCTTTGATACTTATAATGCCCCTATTTTATTACTTAATATAGATACGCAATATAAAGAAGATTGCGAAAGAAAACTTAATGGCAGCTTTCAAAATTTAAGATCTGCATTATGGCAAATTAGAATTTCTGAAAGTGAAATATACGGCCTTGGGAATTCGCTATTTTCATGGCACAAAAACCACCAATTTTGTTCAAAATGCGGAACTAAAACTATTGCCGCCGACATGGGCTTCAAGCGCATATGCCCAAATTGCAACACAGAACACTTTCCACGCGTTGACCCAGTTGTTATTATGCTTGTGCTTAAGGATGATAAATGCCTTTTTGGACGTTCAAAATTCTTTCCACCCGGCCTTTATTCAATATTAGCAGGCTTTATGGAGCCTTGCGAAACGATTGAGCAAGCATGTAAGCGGGAGGTTTTTGAAGAAACCTCAATAGAAATAGAAAAGGTCGAATATATTGCCAACCAACCATGGCCTTTTGCATCGCAATTAATGATTGGGCTTCGTGCATTTGCAAAAAATGACGAAATAAAAATCAACAAAGCCGAATTAGAAGACGCATTATGGCTTGACCGTGACCAAGTGCGCCAATTATTAAGTAAAAATGGTTTGGAAATAAATGGTGATAAAGTCTTTGGCCCAAGACCATCGGCAATTGCGCACGCTTTAGTAAGTGATTGGCTAAATTACGACAAATAATATGCATTAAACAATCATATTTTTAAAGTAATATGACACTATTAAAAAAATCATCGATTAATTCAAAATTAAATCAAATTCGCGAAAAACTTATAAATGCGAATGAAAAACAATTGCAAAAACAAAGTTTTATGTTACCCTCAAGTTGAAGGAGCGATACATGCGCAATTTTTTTTCGGCAATAAGTATTATAAGCATTATGACTTTGGCTGCCTGCGGCCCGAATCAAGGACCTAAAAATGAAAACAGCGCAATGTTGCAAAAAAAGCCGCCAGAGAATGTAATTATAAAAATTGGTGATGATGCGCCAAATATTATTACCAAGGGTGCGTTGGCGGGTAATGAATTTGAACTTGATCTTCATGAAAAACTAAAAAAAGGCCCATTGGTTTTATACTTCTTTCCAAAAGTATTTACCCCAGGCTGCACCGCCGAGGCACACGAATTTGCAGAAATGACAGATGAGTTTAAAAAATCAGGCGCAGATATTATTGGTATGAGCGGCGATGATATAGAAGGATTAAAAAAATTCTCCAAAGAAGAATGCCGCGATAAATTTGCCGTTGCCATTGCAACACCTGAAACTATTAAAGCCTATAATGTTGCATTTGGCCCCGCACAGGACAGAAGCAACCGAACCTCATTCGTAATTGGACAAGACGGTAAAGTTAAATTTATTTATTCCAATCTTGATTATAAAAATCACGTCAAACTTACTTTAGAAGCTGTAAAAGCCCTTAAAGTCGAAAAATAATTCATAAAACATCCTTAAAAGCTCCATTTGCAGAATTTATGCAATTGGGGCTTTTTTTTTGCTTGACAAGCAAGGTGTTATAGCTTACCAATACACCCAAGCACTAATACAGCGCGCGAAAGGAATAACATGACACGTGGCGTTAGCTTTGACTGGCGGGATGATCTGCCAATTTGGAAACAAATAAAAGATAGGTTGCAAGGCGCAATCATGGATGAAACTTATAAAGAAGGCGACGCAATTCCAAGCGTTCGCCAATTAGCTTTAGATTTAAAAGTTAATCCATTAACAATCTCACGCGCCTTTCAAGAATTGGTTGATGAGGGTCTAATTGAAAAAAGACGGGGACTTGGAATGTTTGTTGCACCTAATGTTGCGCAAAGCCTTTTGGCGCGCGAACGCGAAAATTTCATAAAAAACGAATGGCCGGAAATTTTAAAACGCATTGATGCGCTTGGCCTAAGTAAAAAAGATTTATTAAACTCAGGGGGCAATAATGAGTGAAGAAATTCAATCAAAGCCATTAATAATTGCAAATAATCTTGCAAAATCATATGGCGCAAAACAAGCCCTTAAACCAAGCAGCTTTGAAATTCCTACAGGGCAAATTGTTGGCATAATTGGTGCAAATGGCGCGGGTAAATCAACTTTGCTTAATTGCATACTTGGACTTTCTGAATTTGATGGTCAAATTTTGGTTATGGGACAAAACCCATTACAAAATCGCGCACAATTGATGAATGATGTTTGCTTTATTGCCGATGTTGCAACCTTACCAAAATGGGCACGAATTGACGAATTATTAGATTGGCTAAAAGATATTCATCCAAATTTTGCGATTGAAAAAGCAAGAAAAAGAATTATTGACGCCAAAATCCCACTTAAAAACAAAGTGAAAACCCTTTCAAAAGGTATGATGGTTCAAGTTCATTTGGCAATTGCCTTGGCAATTGATGCAAAATTACTTGTCCTTGATGAGCCAACATTGGGTTTGGATATCATAAATCGTCACGCTTTTTATGATGCGATTTTGCAAGATTTCTTTGATGAAACCCGCACAATTTTGGTAACAACCCACCAAATTGACGAGATTGAACCAATTTTATCCCATGCAATGTTTATTAAAAACGGCGAAATCACACTTAATGCATCATTGGATGATATTTCTGATAAATTCCTTTGCGTTGACGTCGGCGATGATTTGAAAATCAAAGCCCAAAGCATGGGGCCAATTTATTCAAGAAGCCTTATGGGGCGCACAACTTATGTTTACAATAATCAAACACAAGAATCGCTTTCCACACTTGGCGATGCGCGGCGCGTTTCTTTGGCTGACCTTTTCGTAGCACTTGCAAGCGATGGGGGCGAAAATGTTAATGGCACTAATTAAAAACGCAAAACCAAAGATGGCAAAACCCTTAAATGATAATGAGGCTCAAAATCAAAATTTGCGCCAAATTAAAAGTTTAAAAGGAACAAAAAAATGAAAAAGTTTCTTACACTTATAAAACGTGATTTAAGCGAAAACCGTGGTGCATTAATTATCACACCAATGGCAATTGCAAGCGTTATATTCGCCCTTGTATTTATTTCCATTGCAATGGGAAAATTCCAATTTGGCAATGACCATGGAATAAATTTTGGCGCAACATCAGAAGCCAATGTAAATGCAGATATTGAAATGAACGGCGATCATTACAAAATCTACAAAGAAAATGGCGTTCTTTACAAAGACAATGGCACAACCAAAGAGCCATTTGTTGGAAAAGTTGACGACCAAGACGTAAAAGCTATTTCACAAGTCTTTGTTATGGCAAGTGCAGCAAGCGCAATTATACCAATATCAGTTTCCGTAATCGCAATCATTTTTGTGCTTGCCGGTGCATTATATGACGAACGCAAAGAGCGTAATATTATGTTTTGGAAGTCACTTCCTATAAGTGATTTACAAACTGCTGGGGCAAAAGTTGTAAGCATTGTTGGCGGCGGCCTTGGATTTGCAGCTTTAAGCGCCTTTGTATTACATATCGCAATGATGGTTTTGATTGCAATATCTGCAAATATCATGGGAATTAAAATTCCAAATGCTAGTTTACTTGATATGGGTGTTGTCGTAGGCACTACTGGTCAACTTTGGATTGATATTATCATTGTATTGTTCGGCTATGCACTTTGGGCTTTACCAGTTTATGGTTGGATCCTTGCAAGTTCTGCATTTGCACCAAAATCACCATTCTTTTGGGCAATTTTGCCAATCGGTTTATTGCCCTTGCTTGCGAAAATATTCTTTGAAGGGTCAGTAGAACCAGCTTTAACACCATTGCAACATTTAAGCGGGCAACCAATTATTGAAGCATTTGGGAAAGCGTTCAAAAATGTTGAAAATGCCCAAGGTGTAAGAGATAGCAATTTCAGCATTGATATGAGCGGTGTTTACCAAACCTTTGCCGAACCACAGCTTTGGATTGGCGTAATTATTGGCCTTGCCTTTATTTATGCCGCTTCAGAAATAAGAAAAAGAAAAGCATTATAATTTGCAAACTTGAACTTCCACCGCTAATGTGGCTCCATGACAGAAGCGGTGGAAGTAAACTTTGACGGTCTTGTTGGCCTCACACATAATTTTGGCGGATTAAGTCATGGCAATATTGCCAGCGCCACAAACAAAAACCAAATTTCAAGCCCAAAACAAGCAGCTTTAGAAGGCCTAGAAAAAGCCTTAACCTTGCGAAATATGGGGCTTGTTCAAGGTATTTTACCACCGCATGAGCGCCCTTTTTTGCCCGCATTAAAGCGCCTTGGGTTTAGTGGTAATGATAAACAAATTTTAGAAAATGCATTTTCAACCAACCCACAATTAGTTGCAAACGTTAGTGCATCATCTAATATGTGGGCAGCAAATGCGGCGACGATTTCGCCCGCAAGTGATTGCAGCGACAAACGCCTTCATGCAACCCCTGCAAACCTTCATACAATGGTGCATCGCGCGATTGAAGATGGTCAGACCTCAAGAACACTTTCAAAATTATTTGAAAATAATGATTATTTTGAAGTTCATAAGCCATTGCCACACCATGCCCTAACCTCTGATGAGGGGGCGGCAAATCATAATCGTATGTGTGCCGAATATGGTCAAAAAGGTTTGGAAATATTTATTTATGGGCGCGATGGTTTTGAAAATTATGATGCAAAATTCCCTGCGCGCCAAACCCGCCAAACCGGTGAAATAATTTCGCGTTTTCACGGTCTTGATGATGGGCACACAATTCATTCACGCCAATCAAAAAAAGCAATTGAAGCGGGCGCATTTCATAATGATGTTGTGGCGGTTACCAATAAAAACCTTTTATTTTTCCATGAATATGCGTTTGAAGATAAAGAAGGCCTTCAAAATGAAATTAAGCAAAAAGCGCAAAACTTGTTTGAACCAATTTTCATCGAAGTTTTAAACCGTGATGTTCCAATCGAAGATGCGATAAAATCATATCTTTTCAATACGCAAATCGTTTCAAGCCCAAATGAAAATGGCCTTATGACGATTATTGCGCCAATGGAATGCGCGCAAAACCTAAATGTGAAACGCTATCTTGAATATTTAATCGCGGGAAATAGCCCGATTGGCGCGGTGCGATTTGTTGATGTTCGCGGCTCTATGCGAAATGGTGGGGGGCCTGCGTGTTTGCGTTTACGTGTTGTTTTAACGCCAGAAGAAATTTCAAAACTTGGTGGGCGAATGCTTCTAAGTGATAAATTACATGGCGAATTAGTGGCATGGGTTGAAAAGCATTATCGTGACGAATTGTCACCAAAAGACTTGGGTGATTATTCACTTGTAGAAGAAGGGCGCGCAGCGCTTGATGAGCTTACACAAATCATGCACCTTGGAAGTGATTTTTACGATTTCCAGAGAATATAATGAAGCGTATTTTCATTGCCCTTCCAATCCCTGATAAAATAAGCGCAAACCTTTTGCCATTACAAACAGGGCTTGAAGAAGCACGGTTTTCACCACCCCAAAATTTTCACATAACATTACGCTTTATTGGCGATATGCAGGAAAATGATATCGCCGATTTAGATGAAGAATTGAGCAAAATTGAATTTCCACAATTTGAAATTTCCTTTTCAGGAATTGGTTTTTTCGGAAATGATAATCCGCATTCAATTCATGTATTGGTTGATCAAAGCCCACAATTAAAATCACTTCATGATAAAATTTATAAAATTTGCAACAAATTAGGTTTTGCAAAAGATCACAAAAAATACATACCACATGTAACACTTGCCTATATGAAATCTAATGCACAGCTTGCAAAAGTTTTGGAATATCAATCAAATCACGCACTTTTTAAAAGCAAAACCTGGAAAGCAGACAGATTTTTCCTTTATTCTTCCACAATAGGAAAAGGTCCAAGTTTTTATAATATTGAAGCAGAGTTTCCACTAAAAAGCATTGAATAATAAGAATTATTTTCTACTTGGCAAAATGATTTTGGTTTGCAATAATAGGGTATGAAAAAAGAAACTTTATCCCCTCCACGCCGTGAAATTTTACAAGCCATTGTTGGCGCACCACTAATCCTTGCTGCAGGGCAGGCTTTGGCTGATGGCAAACCAACAACATATTCAGAACTTGGTAAAAAAGCCCCAAAATTCAACTTAAAGAAATTTGGTGGCGGCACTTTTTCGAATGCAAACTTCAAGGGCAAAACTACAATTGTTGAATTTTGGGGGCTTTGGTGTCCTGATTGCATGGCAGATGCACCATTAACAGCGCAAGTTGCCGCGCGCGCAAACGCGACTAAAAACCTTCGCTTTGTCGGAATTCATACTGCGGGTCGCTATGGTCGCTGGGGTAGTCTTGATGCCTATTTCAAAGAGAAGGGTTATTCATATCCTGTGGCAATTGATGATGATAAAACGGCCTATAATGCATTTAAAATGCAATGGGTTCCAACCTATTTAATCATTGATAAAAATGGCATTATTGCTGATTTCACAACTGACCTTGGAATTGGTGGCATTGGGGTTGATGCATTATTGGCGCGTGCCAATAAAATTGCGATGCGCAAATAAGCAAGCAATATATTGCGAAATCAAAAATCGTAACTAAATACATGATTTAGTTACGATTGTTTGAGGCAAAAATTGAAACCCCATATTCGAACTTCTAATTTGTTAGAAAATCTACTTATTGATTTACCACAGACCGAACGGGCAGATATTGGACAAATCGTATCCGTATTACGCGGTAAAGTATTTGCAATTTTAATATTGGTTTTTGCACTACCTGTTTCAATTCCAAACATTCCAGGGATTTCAGCGCTTTTTGCGCCATTAATTATTGTTCCGGCGATTTTTATGGTTTTAAATGAAAAAAAGCCACGCCTTCCAAAATTCATTTCATCAATCAGCTTTCAAACCAAACATCTAAGATTTGCAATTGAAAAATCGCTTCCCTTTGTAAAGCAACTTGAAAAATTAATAAGCCCACGCCTAAGCTTTTTAAGTTCGGGATTTGCAATATATTTTCTGGCCTTGGAAATTGTATTTTTATCTTTAATTTTGCTTTTGCCAATTCCACTTGGCAATATGATGCCTGCGATTGCGATTGCGATTATTGCTTTGGGCATTTTAGAGAATGACGGGCTTTTGATAATTGTGGCCAATATTTTAATCTATTTCAGCATAAAATTACTACATGTTGGAATACAATTTGCCTTGGACTTTTTTGTTTCCCTTGGCCATTGGTTGGCAAGTATAAATTTATAATGCGGTAAAACACACAGACTACTTGCAAAAAAGGTAAAAATCGCGCATTTTGACTTCACTATAAAAATCAGGGAGAACACATGGCTTCGCACTATAAAATCGGCTCGATGGACATTCGTGAACAATCAAAAACTTTTGATGCCTTTATTAATTGGTCAGTTTGGGGTGGCCTTTTGGTCGGCTTGGGCGTTTTTGGGCTAGTATTAGTTTTTGGCGCACATATGAGCTGGCTTTTGGTAACATTCCTTATGGTTGCACTTGGCGTAATTGCTGGCTTTGTTCTTAAAATGCCTGCTTCTTGGTATGCAACATTAGCGGGAACTTTTGTTTTTGCTTTATTGGCATATTTTGTTGCCGCTTTAGTTGTTTTCATTAAAACTTTGGTTGGTCATTAAAAGCATAAAATTTTAATGCAATTATCTTTGCCAATTGCTCAATAATGCATTGAAAAATGTGCATTTTGAAGTCATTAGAAATTTATGACGCAAACTGACATCAAAACCTTGGCTGCCGAAATTGGGGCGCGTGCGCGCAATGCATATTCTGTTCTTGCAAATTCAAGCAAGGAAACACGTGATAATGCGCTTAATTTTATGGCGCAAAAGATTGTTGAAAATAAAGAAGCAATTCTGCGCGCAAATAAAATTGATTATGAAAATGCAAAAAAAGATGGTCTAAGCGATGCAATGCTTGACCGCCTTATGCTTGATGAAAAACGACTTATGGGCGTTGCAGATGCATTAAAATCAATTGCCGCACAGCCTGATCAAAATTTTGAAGTCATTGAAACATATAATCGCCCAAACGGCCTAAAGATTGACAAGGTTCGAATTCCACTTGGGGTTATTGGCATAATTTATGAAAGCCGCCCAAATGTTACTGCTGATGCTGGCGGCCTTTGTTTGCGTGGTGGTAATGCGGCGGTATTGCGTGGTGGGAAAGAAGCGTTTCTAACCTCAACCGAAATTGCCAATGCATTGCGTGCAGGACTTGCAAAGGCAGGATTGCCAAAGGATTGCGTGCAATTTGTTCCAACTACTGACCGTGATTTTGTTGGTGAAATGTTGCGTGGCCTTAATGGCGCGATTGATTTAATCATTCCGCGCGGCGGCAAAACCTTGGTTGCACGCGTTCTTGATGAGGCAAAGGTTCCAGTTTTGGCGCATCTTGAAGGCATGTGTCACACTTATATTCACCAAGATGCAAACGAAGCAAAAGCAATTGCAATTGTTTTAAATGCAAAAATGCGCCGCACCGGAATTTGCGGGGCAACCGAAACCCTTTTGATTGATGAAAAGATTGCTGCAAAAATTCTTCCAAAAATTGCTGATGCATTAAATGCTTTGGGCTGTGAATTGCGCGGCGATGATAAAGCGCGCGCAATTGCGCCAATGAATATTGCAAGTGAAGAAGATTGGTCAACTGAATATCTTGCGCCAATTCTTGCGGTAAAAATTGTTGATGACCTTGAGGATGCAATTAATCATATTGGCAAATATGGTTCACATCATACAGATGCAATCATTACTGAAAATGATAATGCCGCGCAAATTTTTGCAAACCGTGTTGATAGCGCGATTGTAATGCATAATGCTTCAACCCAATTTGCCGATGGTGGTGAATTTGGCTTTGGCGGTGAAATTGGGATTGGAACAGGTCGCCTTCATGCGCGTGGCCCCGTGGGTGCGCAAGGACTTACAACATATAAATATATTGTGCATGGCACAGGTCAAACAAGGCCATAATATATGAGAAGAAACTGGCCACTTGCATTTAGAGGTCAAAAAATCGGCCTTTTGGGCGGATCCTTTGACCCTGCCCATTCTGGGCATTTGCATGTTGCCGAAACCGCAATTGATTTATTAGGGCTTGATTTTGTTTGGTGGATGGTAAGCCCGCAAAACCCACTAAAAAAAACCTCCAGCCAATTGCAAGATCGTTTGGATAGCGCAAAAAAAATTGCGCGCGGCCCCAAAATGGTGGTCACAAAAATCGAAACCCAATTAAAAACCCAATATACAATTGACACATTAATCGCTTTAAAAAAACAATATTGTGGCGTTAAATTCGTATGGCTTATGGGCGGCGATAATTTGGCGGGTTTTGAAAATTGGCGCGGCTGGAAAGATATTGTTGAAGAAGTTCCAATTTGCGTTGTTTCGCGCCCAAGCGCAGGGCCACGTGCAAGATTGGGGCGTATGGCACGCCAATTTGATAAATACCGTTTACCACTTGATAAAGCGCCAACCCTTGGCAATAAAAAAGCGCCAGCTTGGGTTTATGTTCCTGCGCGTTTTAATCCGTTAAGTTCAACGCAATTGCGCGCGCGCAAGGCACAAAATATTTAAAACAGTAATTTTGTGTAGAAAAAACACAAATAAGGCAAAATTTACCATTTGTTTGCCATTTTTTAAACGCATATTCACCATATTTTGTTTTTATCCGATTCAAACATAATTCAAAAAGTCGAAAGAATTGGGATATGGCATATACAGAAGCAAGCTTTGCGCTTGAAAATCCGCAAGAATTAGAATTCATCCGAAATTTCCTTATGCACAACCCTTCTTTCGTAAAAGAAGATGAAGATTTATTGGCACGCATCACACAATGCCCTGATACTGGTAATGTTGTTTCTTTAGAAGAACTTGCGCGCAATCGTATGTTAAAAGAAACCCACAAAGCAAAATCACGTTTTGCACAAATTGTTGAAACTGCGCGTAAAAATTATGAATCACAAATTCGCGTTCAAGAGGCAATCATTGCGGTTCTTGATGCGCGTTCCGTTTCTGATTTACGTGAAATTTTGCGCGGTCATGTGGCGTTTTCTTTGGCCGCTGATTCATGCGAATTAGTTATTTCGCAAACCCCTGCTTATTCTGAAAGCATGGATAAAATTGGCTGTGTCATTGAGCGTTTGGTTCCAGTTGAGCGTTCAGTTAGCCTTGGAACTTCTGATGTGTCGCGTACATGGCTTTATGGCGATAAAGCGCCGCATATTCGTTCAGAAGCATTGGCACGTCTTGAGTTTGGAACTTCTAATCGCTTTGGTATGCTTGCAATTGCATCAAGCGATATTAATTGCTTCCGCCAAGATATGGGCAATGAATTAATAACTTTCTTTGCACGCGTGGTTGAACGTGTATTGGCGCGCTTTGAACATGATGGTGAAATCTAAAAATGAATACGCCAAATAATGCGATAATGACGGATGAAATATCCGATATTATCGCAAAATGGCGCGATTTTATGGCTTCTGAAAAGCGTTTTTCTGATAAGACGGTTGACGCCTATTTATCTGATTTACATTTTTTCTTTAATTTTATTCAGTCGCATTTTGGCGGTGAAATTAATTTAGCACAAATAATCAATCTTAAAGCGTCTGATTTTCGTGCTTTCCTTGCCAATCGGCGGCAGGGTGAGATTGCGCTTTCTAATGCTACAATTGGGCGAAATTTGGCGGCAATAAGGGCGTTTTTTTCATTCTGTGATAGAAAACTTGGCCTTATTAATAAGGAAATTGCCTTTATAAAAACCCCAAAAGTTCCAAAGCGTGCCCCAAGACCACTTAATATAACCCAAGCCAATGATTTAATCGAACATTCACATGAGTTTAATTCAATTGATTGGATTGCAAAACGTGATGAAGCAATTTTGGTTCTGCTTTATGGTTGTGGCCTTAGGATTTTTGAATGTTTGAACCTAAAATTATCAGACATTGACAATCAAGATGCAATGCGAATTACTGGAAAAGGTAAAAAAACACGAATTGTGCCAATTCTTGAAATCGCAAAAGAAAAGATAGAAGCTTATAAAAATGCCTGCCCTTATGAAATTACAACAAATGGCATTTTGTTTTATGGGCAAAAAGGTAAACAATTAAATGCGCGTCTTATACAAAAATTGATGGAAAATATGCGATCTGGCCTTGGGCTTTCGCCCGATGCAACACCACATGCATTACGCCATTCTTATGCAACACATTTACTGGCTCATGGCGTGGATTTACGCTCAATCCAAGAATTACTTGGTCATGCATCGCTTTCCACAACGCAAAGATATGCTGATGTTGATACAAAATTATTGATGGAAAGCTTTAACCGCGCCCATCCACGCGCCTAGATTGTCAAAAATTTAAACAAATTAAAAATTCAAATGCTGAATGCACACATATTGCATAAGCTATTGTGTGCATTTTTTAGGCAAAGCCTGTGCATTTTTTGAGCCATTACGGCGAATGATAAATGAATCCCCCCTTAAGGCTTGCAAAAACCGCCTCAAATTCAGACTTTGGCGTGGCAAATGCTTTCTTAAGTGACAGTATTTTAGCTCTACTTATTTTTCGATGCCAAAAAGAAAATCACTTTCTTTGATGTCATTCGCAAATATCAAAAGGAGAAGGGGTAGTGAGTAATTTGGTAAATGTATTAAAAAAGGATGCTTTGGGGCTTTCAAAGAAAACCCTAATGCTTGCCCTTGGTTTTGGTCTTGTTGCAAGCTTGGGTCATGTTGGTCTTGCGCATGCTCAAGACGCGGCAGCTGCTGCCGCACCAACGCCAACCGTAAATAAAGGCGATACAGCATGGATGTTAGTATCGACTTGTTTTGTTTTATTAATGATCCTTCCGGGTCTTGCGATTTTTTATGGCGGCCTTGTTCGCGCTAAAAACATGCTTTCAATGATTATGCAGGTTTCAGTTACTGCAGCAATTGGCATGATTGCATGGGCACTTTGGGGTTATTCATTGGCGTTCACAGATGGTGGCGGCTTGAATAGCTTTGTTGGCGGCACATCAAAATTCTTCTTAAATGGAGTTACACCGGCATCACAAGTTGAAACTTTCTCGCCAATGGTGAATTTACCTGAATTTGTATTCTTTGCTTTCCAAATGACCTTTGCGGCAATTACCGCAACTTTGGTTCTTGGTTCGGTTGCAGAACGTATGAAATTTGGGGCGGTTGTGGTTTTCGCAATTCTTTGGCCGCTTCTTTCATATTATCCAATGGCGCATATGGTTTGGTGGTGGTCAGGTGCGACTTCTGCGATTCCATTGGGTGCAGACGTTACAAAATCAGCAGGTCTTTTATGGGCATGGGGCGCAATCGACTTTGCAGGCGGTACAGTTGTTCACATTAACGCAGGTATCGCAGCATTAGTTGGATGTTTAATCCTAGGGCCACGCCAGAATTACCGCAATGAGCCAATGGCACCACATTCACTAACTATGACAATGATTGGCGCAGGCCTTCTTTGGGTTGGTTGGTTCGGCTTTAACGCAGGTTCAAACCTTGAATCAAATGGCTATGCTGGTCTTGCAATGGTAAACACATTCTTGGCAACTGCTGCGGCAGGTTTGTCATGGGCATTGACTGAATATTTCATTTCAAAACGCCCATCTGGCCTTGGTTTCGCATCTGGTTTGGTTGCAGGCCTTGTGGCAGTTACACCAGCGGCAGGTTTTGCAGGCCCAGTTGGCGCAATCGTCCTTGGTCTTATTGTTTCACCAATTTGCATTATCTTCTGCGCAAAAGTGAAACATATTTTCAAATATGACGATAGCCTTGACGCATTCGGTATTCACGGTGTTGGTGGTATTGTTGGCGCAATTGCAACAGGCGTATTAGCGCACCCATCATTGGGCGGCGCAGGTATTGTTGACTTTAGCAAATGTACCGCAGAGGCATGTGCAGCTTATGAATTTACAGCAATCGGTCAAATGATTGTTCAAATTAAAGCTGTTGCGGTTGCAATTGTATGGTCTGCTGTTGCTTCAACAATTGTATTTGGTCTTATTAAATATACAATGGGTCTTCGTGCAAGCCCAGACGCAGAAGAAGATGGCCTTGATATCGCAGAACATGGTGAACGCGCTTATCACATGTAGTTCTTAATAAGTGACAAATATTGAAAAAGCCCGATTTAAAATCGGGCTTTTTTATTTTAACATCCAGGGGTTGTTTCACCAGAAAAACAAACTTTTGCCGATCTTCGTGGGTTTAACATATATTCCTCGCTCAATTGCAAACTGCTTGGCAAGAATGAAGTTCCCAAAGATTGATAATTCAAATCAACTTTACCCAAAATAACGCCACCTGCACTATTTGGTGCAGTTGTGTTTATTAATGACGTTGCAAGATTAATAGCATTACCATTTGAATCAGTTCCAGGAACGTTCACAGCCATACCAATTGGCAATGCAGCCGATGTCAAACATGTTCCACTTGAATTGACCATTTTACTCCATTCAACTTTTGGTGTGCCGCCCACTAATGCAACACTTGCAACATTAATACTCGCAAGGGTTCCTTGGTTTGGATATGGCTCGAAAACAGAACGAGAAATTGTCATAATTGAACGCAAAGTGGCGCAGTCCAAAGTTTCATATTGTGCAACCAAGTCGGCAACCGTTGACGCGGCCTGTGTAACTTTTCTATCGATTGTTACTGCTTGTGAAACCTCTACGGCACCAAAAAGCATCAAAAGCATTACAGGTGCAATAAGGGCAAATTCAACCGCCGCAACACCTTTATTATCATTTTTAATTTGTTCAAATGAAAATTTGATCATTGATTTCTTGTTCATTTTCATAAGCCTTATTAAAACGGTTCATTTCTAAATGCTGCTGTTGCAACCAAAATTCTATTGTTTGAACCAAAGGTTCCACCAGAAAAATTGCCAAGTGCAGATGAAATACCAGGTGTAAATAATGGCCATACATAATATGCTTTCACAATTACCATGTCGCCAGAAGCAGAATTTTCATATGGCTCATCATCAGATGAACCAACAACCAAATTACCATCAGACCATTGATTAGTTATATTTGCGGGCGGGTTTGGAAAATCCTGAACTGAAACAAAAAGCCTTGTTCCACAAGAAGCCATTCCAAAAAGCCTATTACATATATTTGTTTTAAATTGCGTCTGTGTAATAGGAGCAGAAGTAGATTGTGCCTGCCCTGTTCTTATTTTACGCGCTTCAATTGCGACCGCACTTTCAAGTGTGGTCTGCATGAAGAAAACCAACATAATCTCAATTAGTGCAAAAATAAGAAACATGAAAGGCGCCGCCAACATGGCAAACTCAACCGCCGTAGCACCTTTATTTGCACGTAATATTTTTGATAAATCAATTTTCAATCGTGACATTATAATTCAAACCTTTGATGTATTGAACCATAAATGGGTTGAAAAACTATGAATCGATTTAATTGTTTTTTTATTACATGCCTTTGGCGCTACTAGAACGCATGCGTATTTTGCCAACTGCGTCATTTAATGCCTTTGATGAATCTTCTGGCGCGGCCACGTCGATACAACGATTAGTACATAATTGTGTAGATAATTCATCGCCGCGTTGAACGGTAACCAGATTAGCCGAACTTCCAGGGCTTACAGACACCATTCCTGAATATAAGGTTTTACCTTTTTCACCCAAAACCAATATGTGGGTTGAGCCAACAGATTTGCCAATGACAATAATAGTTTTTGTGTCGTGAACAATTACGTCTGCTATACTTGCATTGCCAACAACAACACCGGTTGCAGGACGTGAAAGTATAAGTGGTTTAGACTGGTCAATATTAAGTGATAGCGGATGCGCCAAGGCAGGGCTTGCGATTAAAGCAATTGCAGCAGAAATAAATTTGAAGCGCATAAAAACCTCTTGATAATAATCTTTTTAAAAGACGTATTTATCGCTTTTGGCATTATTCGGTTGACTAAATATTAACAAACAGGGCTTTTTTTGCCAATTTCAAGATAAATTCAGTATTTTTTAACTATAAGTTTCAATATCAAATTAAATATATCCATCTATTCTATCCCTCATAAGCGCGCAAAATTTATATTTTGTAGTGTTTGGGGGCATAGATGAAATTATTAATTCAACGCTTTTTAAAAAATGCGCATGGCGCAACGGCAATTGAATATAGTTTGATTTTGGCCCTAATCATGCTTGCGATTATAAGTGGGGTGGGAAACTTTACTAATAGTGTTGGTGTTAAATATAATTTATTAACTAGTACATTTGCTAGTGCGAGGTAAATTATAAATATAGTTAATACATAATTAGTAATTATTAAAATTTATACAAATATTAATTTACTTAAAATTTATTATTATTTGATATATTAAACACAGGCAATTTTTTGCATTAAATGGGAGTGTATTATGGGTAAGATTATTAAACGTTTTATGAAAAACGAAGCGGGCGCAACTGCTATTGAATATGGTTTGATTGCTGCTTTAATCGCAGTTGTTCTTATTGGCGCAGTAAGCCGTCTTGGCAACACGATTTCTAACAAATTTAACACTGTATCAACTTCAGTTGCACGTTAATATCAATTCTGGTTTAGTTAAATTTTTATAATTTATAACATGATTTGATTAAACCAATATATAATTTAAATAAGGGGCCAATTTTAATTGGCCCCCTTTTTTTGTCTTAAGTTTTGGAAATTTTAAAAACTATAAAAATTGTGAACCTAAAAGCCTTTCTGCTTCACTATATTTATCACGTCTATAGACAACACTTATTTTTTGATTTTTTTTAAAACAAAATGCAAAAAATTTTACACAAAATAATTTTTATTTTTTTATTAAAATTACAATTTGTCAAATAACATATTGATTTATATCAGTTTTTCCATTCAGCAAAGCGATTATGGTTAAAAATCAACTAAAAACTGATTCACTTTATTTTAGTTTATTTGTGGGAATATGCCTTTGGGTTAAGCAAATACCTAATTTATGCAAATGGGAGTCTAATATGAAAAAACTTATTAATCGCTTTATGAAAAATGAAGACGGCGCAACAGCTATCGAGTATGGCTTGATCGCAGCTTTGATCGCAGTTGTTCTTATCGCAGCTGTAAGCAACCTTGGTAACACTATTTCTAACAAATTTAACACAGTATCAACTGCAGTTGCTCGTTAATACATAATGTTTTTAAAAAAAGCCGCGTAGCTTATAGCTACGCGGCTTTTTTATTGCTAAAAACACAAAATGCAAAAAATTGACTTAATCGCACTTATTTTATTCTTAATTTCATGGCTAGGCTATGAGCCTATTTTAAGAATGACATCAAAAAAGCGTGGTACAATAATAAAAGATTTAACAATTGTTCGCCTTGGTTGGATAAGGACAATGATAAGTCGCGATGCAAAGATTTTTGATGCAAATCTTTTGGGACATTCAATTAATTCAGCATCATTTTTTGCATCTGCCAATTTAATTTTGATTGCTGCAATTGGCGGCGCACTGTTTAGTGGAAAAATTTCAACCCAATTAGTTGGGCAATTAGGAATAAATAGTTTTCATTTTCAAATAAAAATGGGCTTGGTATTAATTTGCCTAACAAGGGGCTTTTTGAATTTTATATGGGCAATAAGGCAAATGAATTATTGTGCCGCAGCCTTTGGCGCAATTCCAAATTACCTTAGTGAAAATCAAATTGATAAATACACAATCGCCCTTGGAAATATTATAGAGCCCGCAATGTCTAACTTTTCACACGGCGTTCGCGGTTATTATTTTGCACTTGCAGCAGGTGCATGGCTTTATGGGCCGTGGTTTTTAATCATGGGAAGCATTGGTGCGTTTGCTTTATTGGTTTTCAGACAATCAAAATCACAATCGGCAAAAGGGTTACGCCAATTACGCGACCTTATTGAAAATAATTTTGAAGATAAATAAATATAATATTGAAGGTTTTTTCACTTTTTACTGCTATCAAGGCATAGAGAAATGAATATGCCACAAATAACAAATTTTATACCCTTAATCGCCTTGCTTACTTATTGCGGATTTTTAATAACTGCAATGGTTGGTGATATTAAAAGCTTTACAATTTCAAATCGCCTTAACACATTGTTTTTTCTAAGCTTTATAGTTTTTGCTATATTTATGGGGCTTGGTTATAAACAATTATTGTCACATCTATGGGTCGCAATCGCTTGTTTTGGAATTTGTTTTATCTTGTTCACACTTGGATTATTTGGTGGCGGGGATGTTAAACTTGTTGGTGCAACATGTTTTTGGCTAGGCGCAGGTCCAATTTACACATATGCATTAATAACTGCATTAACTGGCGGGATTTTAGCATTAGTTTTATTAATAAGTCGCAAAATTGTTGCTAAAACTGGCCTTCCCAAAGGGCCAAAATGGGTAAGGGCTTTATTAAGAAAGCGCGTTCACATACCTTATGCCATTGCACTTGGTTTTGGTGGTTTCTTTGCGGTAATTCAAACAACATGGTTTCCTGCACTACTTCACAATTAACATTATTTAAAATATTTTCACCAAATTGTTAATTGCGTTAATAAATCGTTAGACGTTTCAGACCAAAAATCGCTTCAATTGGGAATCCAAATGATTCTTTACCCGCGACAGGGGGGCAGAAAGCGTGAACGTCAGACAGATAATTATAATTTTGGTTGCATTAATTTTGGCGGGTGGAAGTTTTGTATTAATGAAACGCCAAAATAGCAAACCTGCGCAAGTTACTGCGCAAGTTGCCGCGCAACCTGCCGTAAAAACAGTAAAAATTCTTGTTACAAATCGTGATTATGCTGTTGGCGAACGGATTTTACCAGGAACATTGACTTGGCAAGATTGGCCACAAAATTCCAATACGCAATCATTTATAAACCAAACCGCAAGCCCAAAAGGCGCTGAAATATATAATGATTCAGTTGTAGCAGTTCCAATGGTTGCAGGCGAACCGATTGTGCTTACCAAATTAGTTATTGCGAATGCCAAAGATGGCGTCATGAGCGCATTATTAACACCAGGAATGCGCGCAACCTCAGTTAATATCACTGCGGATTCTTCGGTTGCAGGCTTTATTCTACCAAATAACAAAGTTGACGTCTTATTAACACGCACAATTTCTTTCCAATCAAATGGAACAAATAATACAAGAACTGTTTCATCAATAATCTTTGAAAATGTTCGCGTTTTAGCAATTGACCAAAACACTGCAGCAGCGAAAGATCAAAAGGCATTTGCAGGCGGAACCGCAACCTTAGAATTAAATCCGCAAGACATTGAAAAATTAAAAGCTGCAGAATCAATGGGGCGTATTTCATTAACTTTACGTTCTATTTCTGATGCTGCGGGGCCAACAATTATTAAAACTGGTGCGGCAGCTTGGGCACAACCAGCAAATTCAAACAAACAACCAACCCAGATACCGGCAACGCAAGCGCCAGTAATTGGACAACCAAACAATGCCAATAGCATCAAAATCTACCGAGGCGGACAATGATTAGTAACAAAAACCGCACAAAATACTTTACTTCAATTTGCCTTGCGTCATTAATGACAATAGGCAATGTTAATGTATCTGTTGCGCAGAACAGCACACCAATCCAAGTGTCTGTTTCCAATCAATCGCAAACACAAAGATTGATTTTACCAAAAGGCAAATCTGCTATTCTTGATTTGCCAGTTGATGCGCGCGATGTTGTAGTTTCAAATCCAAAAATCGCCGACGCAATTATGCGCACACAAAGACGTGGCTTTTTGCTTGGTATGGAATTGGGTGAAACCAATGTTTATTTCCTTGACGCACAAGGGCGCCAAATCCTTACTTTAGAAGTTCGCGTAGCACGTGATACTTCTGAACTTGGTGCATTAATTGAGAAATTGGCACCAGAAGCACGCATTAATATAGAGGCCGTTGGCGAAAACCTAATAATTAGTGGCGAAACACCAGATGCAGCCACCGCCGATAAAGTTATAAAAATCGCATCACAATATGCAGGCAACCCAGAAAAAGTCGTCAATATGATGACTATTAAGGCTGCGCAGCAAGTAATGCTTCAAGTGCGCGTTGTTGAGATGCAACGAACAGTTATTAAACAGCTTGGAATGAACCTTGGTGCATCAAATCTTTTGAATAAATTGCTACCAAAAGATTGGGGTTTGAATTTTGCCACTGCAAATGGTTTCTCGGCAAATGGTAGTTTCTTGGGTGGAACTACATTAGATGGCACATGGGCGCGTAATTTTATTACCCCATCTTCATACACTTTTGGTTCAGGACAAGCAGGGTTACTTAATCCGTCACAATATACTGGTGCAGGTGGTTATTCTTACACTCCACCAATTACTACTTGTGATTCAAATAATGTTTGTAACACTACGCCTGCAAAAACTGTATATGGCCCTGGAAGCTTAGTTTCGTCACAAACCGCCTCTTCTTCTATTCAAGCATTAGAGCGCGTTGGGCTTGCAAGAACCCTTGCAGAACCAAATATCACTACTATTTCTGGTGAACCTGCAAAATTCCTTGCGGGCGGTGAATTCCCGGTTCCAGTTTCGCAAGAAAATA
>CAZKYS010000037.1:0-20614 GCA_964557085.1 uncultured Caulobacteraceae bacterium | reverse complement strand
TATTATGCTGCATATAGCAGTTGGTCTATCTTTACCTTATTTGGTTTGGGTGGCGTTGATTGCAAGTGTAATTTTGGTGATTTGGGCATTTTGGGGAATTTCCCAAATGAATAAGTCGTCAAAAAACTTATAGACGGGGCGTGAGGATGGCGAAAATCGTCGTCGATGGACAAGAAATTGATGTACCTGCAGAATATACATTATTGCAGGCTTGCGAAGCTGCGGGTGCGCAAATACCGCGTTTTTGCTACCATGAACGTTTGTCTGTGGCAGGTAATTGCCGCATGTGCTTGGTTGAAGTTAAGGGCGCACCAAAAGTTGTTGCCTCTTGCTCTCAACAAGTTAAAGACCAACGCCCTGGCCCAAATGGCGAACCGCCAGAGGTTTTTACTGCATCTGATAAAGTAAAGAAATCACGCGCTGGCGTGATGGAATTCATGCTTATCAATCATCCATTGGATTGCCCAATTTGTGACCAAGGCGGTGAATGCGACCTTCAAGATCAGGCGGTAATTTATGGCGATGCAGAAAGCCGATATTGCGAAGCAAAACGCGCCAAAGAAGAAGTTAATATGGGGCCTTTGGTTAAAACCGAAATGACCCGTTGCATTCAATGCACACGCTGCGTTCGCTTTGTAACTGAGGTTGCGGGCGTTCCTGAAATTGGTGCAATTGGCCGCGGTGAAGATATGGAAATTACAACATATCTTGAAATGGCGCTTACATCTGAATTATCTGGTAATGTTGTTGATTTATGCCCTGTTGGTGCATTAACTTCTGCGCCTTATGCGTTTAATGCGCGCCCTTGGGAATTGCGTAAAACTGAATCAATTGATGTTATGGACGCTTTGGGTTCTAATATTCGTGTTGATGCACGCGGCGCAGATGTTTTGCGTATCGAACCGCGCATTAATGATGATATCAATGAAGAATGGCTTTCTGATAAAGGCCGTCATGCATGTGATGGTTTACGTCGTCAACGCCTTGATAAAGCCTATATCCGTAAAGGTTCAAAACTTTCAGAGGCTAATCTTGATGACGCCCTAGAAGTTTTTGCAAAAAAACTTCAAGAAGCTCCTGAGAAAATCGGTATTATCGGCGGCGATTTGGCAAATGTTGAAACACTTTATGCCGCAAAATCATTGGCAAACAGCCTTGGAATTAAAAACCTTGATTGCCGCCAAGATGGCGCTTTAATTGATGATAAAGCAGGCCGTGGTGGTTATATTTTCAATTCTACAATTAATGGAATTGAAGAAGCTGATTGCATTTTAATCATTGGTTCAAATCCACGCCTTGAAGCGCCTGTATTAAATTCGCGTATTCGTAAGGCGTATTTGGCGGGCAAACTTGAAAATATTGCTTTGGTTGGCCCATCATATGATTTAACTTATCCGTACGAAAATCTTGGCAATAATGTAAAAATATTGGAAGATTTGTCAAAAGGAAAAGGCGATTTCTTCAAAGCATTATCAAACGCACAAAAACCAATGATTATTGTTGGCATGGGCGCTTATGCACGTGAAGATGGCGATAAAATTGCAAAATTAATTGCTGAAATCGGCCTTAAAGCGAAAATCGTTAGAGATGATTGGAATGGGTTTAACGTTCTTCATCAAGCGGCTGGTCGTGTTGGTGGTCTTGATATTGGCTTCTTACCAAAAGATGGCGGCAAAAACACCAATCAAATCTTGAAAGATTGCGATACAATCATTCTTTTAGGTGCTGATGAAGTTGAAGTTCCTGATAATAAATTTGTTATTTATATCGGATCACACGGTGATAAAGGCGCGCATAATGCGGATCTTATTTTACCTGCCCCTGCTTACACTGAAAAAGAGGGTATTTATGTAAATACCGAAGGGCGCGTTCAATATGCTACCCCTGCGGTTTCACCAAAAGGTGATGCCAAAGAAGAATGGGCATTGTTCCGCGCAGTATCTGCAATGATTGGTAAAAAACTTCCGTTTGACAATATCTCTCAATTGCGCGGCAAGCTAAAAGAAGAATATCCTTCTTTTGCCGTTAATGATGGTGAGATTTCACAAAATTCAAAATTTGATTTGCGCTTTGTAGGTGAGGGTGGAAACCCAACAAGTGAAATTTTCACGCCGCAAATTGATGATTATTATCTAACTAATGCTATTGCGCGCGCTTCGTTAATTATGGCGAAATGTTCTGCGCTTAAGGCACAATCAACCACCAAAGTGGCAGCGGAGTAGATAAATGCAAGGCTTAGTTCACGATTTAGGTGCTTTTTGGGGAACTCTTGCGGGGATTGGTTTATCCTTGCTTTATTTGGTTGCCGTTTTGCTAACTGTTGCTTTTATCTTGGTTTTTGACCGTAAAGTTTGGGCTGCGGTGCAAATGCGTAAAGGGCCGAATGTGGTTGGCCCATTTGGTTTGTTGCAATCTTTCGCCGATTTCTTGAAATTCGTTTTAAAAGAAATTGTAATTCCATCTGGTGCTAATAAAACCGTATTTGTTATTGCCCCTGTAATAACTGTTTTGACCTCATTCATGGCATGGGCGGTTGTTCCAATGGCGCCAGGTTGGGGCATATCAAATATGAATGTTGGGATTTTATATATTCTGGCAATTTCATCATTGGGTATTTATGGCATTATTATGGGTGGTTGGGCATCAAACTCTAAATACCCATTCTTGGGCGCGTTACGTTCTGCGGCGCAAATGGTATCTTACGAAGTTTCAATTGGCTTTGTTATTGTTACTGTGTTGCTTTTGGTTGGGTCTTTGAACCTAACTGACATCGTAAATCACCAAAAGGCAGGTATTTGGGATTGGCATGCCTTCTCATTCATCGGTGCAATTGTTCATGGTGGAAGCTTTGCGAAAGTTGCACTGGGTGTTGTTACTGGCTTGATTATGTTCATGATGTTGTGGATTTTCTTTATATCTGCACTTGCTGAAACTAACCGCCCACCATTTGACTTGCCAGAGGCTGAATCTGAATTGGTTGCGGGTTATCAGGTTGAATATTCTGCGACTTTATATCTTTTGTTCATGATGGCTGAATATGTGAATATTGTTTTCATGTGCGCAATGATAAGCATTATGTTCCTTGGCGGTTGGAACCTTCCTTGGGCAGAAGTGACAAATCCATTTATTGGTTGCTTGGTTTTATATGTTAAAATTTGGGTGATTTTCTTCTTGTTTGCGATGGTGAAAGCAATTGTTCCACGTTATCGTTATGACCAATTAATGCGTATCGGTTGGAAAATATTCTTACCAACAACATTGGTTGCGGTAGCCGTGGTTGGCGCATATGTCGCCTTTTTCGGAGGTAATGCGTAATGAGCATTTTTCAAGCCATAAAAGGCGCGGCAATGACCGATTTCTTGGGAACTTTTGTTCTTGCAATGAAGGTTTATTTCCGCCGCAAGCCAACAATCAATTACCCATTTGAAAAAGGGCCATTAAGCCCGCGCTTCCGTGGTGAACACGCTTTGCGCCGTTACGCAAATGGTGAAGAACGTTGTATCGCTTGTAAATTGTGCGAGGCGATTTGCCCCGCGCAAGCCATTACAATCGAGGCGCAGCCACGTGAAGATGGTTCACGCCGTACAACACGCTATGATATTGATATGACAAAATGCATTTATTGTGGATATTGCCAAGAAGCATGCCCTGTTGATGCAATTGTTGAAGGGCCGAATTTCGAATTCGCCACCGAAACCCGTGAAGAATTGTTCTATAATAAAGAGCGCCTTCTTTCTAATGGTGATCGTTGGGAACGCGAAATCGCAAAAAATTTGGAGCTTGATGCACCTTATCGTTAAGATGCATTTGGGGGTTTAATCGACCTTAATAAGGTCAAAGAAGGGTAGGGCATTGCGATGGTAAGTATCGCTGCTTTTTGGATACTAAGCGTAGTTGCGGTGATTTCAGCTTTGATGGTTGTTTCAGCGCGTAATCCTGTGCATTCGGTTCTGTTTTTGATTTTGACATTCTTTACAACTGCGGGTCTGTTTGTATTGCTTGGCGCAGAATATTTGGCGATGCTTTTAATCGTCGTTTATGTTGGCGCGGTTGCGGTATTATTCTTGTTCGTTGTAATGATGCTTGATATTGACTTTGTTGAATTAAAACAAGGCTTTATGCGCTATTTGCCGATTGGTGGATTGGTTGCATTAATCATGTTTGGAATGTTCATCATGGTTACAAGCGCAAGAATAGAGGCCAAAGTTGATGCCAATATGCTTGCAAGTCCGACACCTGATGTAAGCATTACATCAAATGCTAAGGCAATTGGTGAAATTCTTTATACAAATTATATTTTATTCTTCCAACTTGCGGGTCTTGTATTGTTTGTTGCAATGGTTGGTGCGATTGTTTTGACACTTCAACATCGTCAAAATGTTAAACGCCAAAGCGTTACTGCACAGACTGCGCGTAATCGTAAAACTGGTGTTGAAATTGCTAAACCAAAAACAGGGGAAGGGGTATCATTATGATAGATTTGGGTCATTCAATTGGTTTAACCCATTATTTGGCATTTGCCGCAGCCCTTTTTACAATTGGCGTTTTTGGGATTTTTGTAAACCGTAAGAATATCATCGTTATTTTGATGTCTATCGAGTTGATTTTATTGGCTGTAAATGTGAATTTTGTCGCATTCTCAGTATTTTTGGGTGATTTAGTGGGGCAAGTTTTTGCAATGTTTGTATTAACTGTTGCTGCGGCTGAGGCTGCGGTTGGCCTTGCAATCTTGGTCGTATATTTCCGAAACCGTGGCACAATTGCGGTTGAAGATTTGAATATTATGAAGGGCTAGAAAAGTGTCTGTTGAAACTCTTGCTCTCTTAGTTGTTTTTTCGCCAATGGTTGGCGCAATCATTGCGGGTCTTTTTGGGCGTGTATTACCACAAAAAGTATCAATGGCTGTTACAACTGGCATGTTATTTGTTGCTTTCTTTAGTGCGGCAACAATATTCTATGGTCATTGGTCAAAAACCCTTGAATTACCTGAGGATCCAATTCGCCTTTTCACTTGGATTGATGTTGCAGGTTTTAAATCAACTTGGTCAATTCGACTTGATGCGATTTCAGCGGTTATGATGGTGGTTGTAACTTCGGTTTCATCATTAGTTCACTTATATTCATGGGGATATATGAGTGAGGATCCACATAAACCGCGTTTCTTTGCTTATTTGTCTTTATTTACCTTTGCGATGTTGTCATTGGTAACTGCCGCTGACTTCATGCAATTATTCTTTGGTTGGGAAGGTGTTGGTGTTGCATCATATCTTCTTATCGGTTTTTGGTATTTAAAACGCTCGGCGAATGATGCACAAATTAAAGCATTTGTTGTTAATCGCGTTGGTGACTTTGGTTTTGTGCTTGGTATCATGTCGGTTTTCATGGTGTTTGGCACAATTGAATTCAAAGAAGTTTTCCATGCAATCCCGCATCATTTGAATGACACAATGGATTGGGGCAATTGGAAATTACCTGCGCTAGAAGTTATTGGCGTTCTTTTATTCATTGGTGCAATGGGTAAATCGGCACAATTCTTTTTACACACTTGGTTGCCTGATGCGATGGAAGGCCCAACACCAGTTTCGGCACTTATCCACGCCGCAACAATGGTAACTGCGGGTGTTGTATTGGTTACAATTTGTTCGCCAATCTATGAAAATACCCATTTTGCGGCTGGTATGATTACATTGGTTGGTGCGGTAACTGCGATTTTCGCGGCAACTGTTGGCCTTGCGCAGAATGATATTAAACGCGTAATCGCTTATTCAACCTGTTCGCAGCTTGGTTATATGTTCTTTGCGGCGGGTGTTGGTGTTTATCAGGCGGCAATGTTCCATTTGTTTACACACGCATTCTTTAAAGCCTTGCTATTCTTGGGCGCGGGTTCAGTAATTCACGGCCTTCACCATGAACAAGATATGCGTAAAATGGGTGCGGTTTGGAAACCAATGAAAATCACCTATGCCATCATGCTTATTGGTACATTGGCAATTACAGGTATTGGTATCCCTGGAACAAATCTTGGTCTTGCTGGTTTCTTCTCTAAAGATGCGATTATTGAAAGTGCGTTTGCTGCGTCACAAGAAGGCCGCCCATTTGCTGGCTTTGCATTCTGGATTTCGGTTCTTGCTGCATTATTAACTAGCTTTTATTCTTGGCGTCTAATTTTCATGACATTCACTGGCACATTTAAAGGTGATGCGCATGGTCATCATGACGATCATGCAATGTCAGACCATTTACATGCAAATGTTGCGCATGGTGGCGATCATCATGATGCGCATCATGAGAAAGATGATGGTTCTGCCCCTGCACATGAAAGCCCATTGGTAATGTTAATTCCATTATTCTTGCTTGCATTTGGCGCATTATTTGCCGGTGTTATCTTTGCCCCTGCATTCGTTGGCGAAGGCGCACATGAATTCTGGGGACATGCAATTTATAATTCACCAGAAAATCATATTTTACACTTACGCCATGACGTTCCTGAATGGGTTAAATTTGCGCCATTAACCGTAACAATCACGGGGCTTTTGGGTGCATTATTTGTTTACTTCTGGAATGAAGGAATGGGCAAAAAAATTGCTAAAGCGGCGGGGCCACTTCACGCATTCCTTTATAATAAATGGTATTTTGACGAACTTTACGAAGTGATTTTTGTAAAATCTGCCCGCGCAATTGGTGACTTTTTATGGAAAGTTGGCGACGGCAAAATTATTGATGGATTGGGTCCAAATGGTATCGCAAATGATATTGATTGGGTTTCAAAAAAATCTGTTAAAGTTCAAACTGGCTATGTTTATCATTATGCCTTCATCATGTTAATCGCACTTGTTGCCTTTGGCGCACTTGCTTTGACAAAGGGGGGCTAAGGGGATGTTTGGTTTACCTATGTTATCGACCATTTTGTGGCTACCAATAATTGGCGCTTTATTAATTCTTTTAATTAGCGGCCTTAATAAAAATGCCCAAAAAGCTGCGGCTTCTGCACGTGTAATTGCTTTAATTACAACATTCGTTACTTTTTTGATTTCTGTGAAGCTTGTAATGGATTTTGACCATACAAGTGCGGCAATGCAATTTAAGGAAAGTATTCCGTGGTATGGCAATATCAATTATGCTTTGGGTGTTGATGGGATTTCGGTTCTTTTTGTTCTTTTAACAACATTCCTTATGCCGCTTTGCGTTATTGCAAGCTGGAAGTCTGTTGAAAAACGTGTTGTTGAGTATTTCGTTGCTTTCCTTGTTTTAGAAACAGTAATGCTTGGCGTTTTCTGTGCAACAGATTTAGTTTTCTTCTATGTATTGTTTGAAGCTGGTCTTATTCCAATGTATCTTATCATTGGTATTTGGGGTGGCAAGAACCGTTTTTATGCGGCTTATAAATTCTTCCTTTATACGCTTCTTGGTTCGCTTTTCATGCTTATCGCGGTTGCATATATGGTATTAAAAGCCGGCACTTCGGACATTCTCGCCCTTCAGGCATTCCATTTTACAAAAGATGCGCAAATTTGGCTATGGCTTGCATTCTTTGCGTCATTTGCGGTGAAAATGCCTATGTGGCCTGTGCACACATGGTTACCTGATGCACACGTTGAAGCGCCAACTGCGGGTTCGGTAATTCTTGCGGGCATTTTGTTGAAAATGGGTGGTTATGGTTTCATCCGTTTCTCTTTGCCAATGTTCCCGCTTGCAAGTTTGCATTTCCAACCATTGATTTTCACAATGTCGGTTATTGCGGTGATTTATACATCACTTGTGGCATTCCGTCAGACTGATATTAAAAAGCTTATTGCTTATTCTTCGGTTGCACATATGGGCTTTGTAACTTTGGGTATTTTTGCGTTTAATGGTGCGGGGCTTCAAGGTGCAATGTTCCAAATGCTATCACATGGTTTCATCGCAAGTGCTTTATTCCTTTGTGTTGGTGTCATTTATGATCGTATGCACACACGCGAAATTGCTGCTTATGGTGGTCTTGTAAATCGTATGCCAATTTATGCGGCGGTATTTATGCTGTTTACTTTGGGCAATGTTGGACTTCCTGGAACTTCTGGTTTTGTCGGTGAAGTTTTGACAATGCAAGGCACATTCTTAGAAAGCCGCATCTTTGCAATATTCGCTGCAAGTGGCGTGATTTTATCGGCTGCATACATGCTTACGCTTTATCGCAAGACTGTGTTCGGGCCTTTGGTAAATCCGAAACTTGCAGATATTCAAGATATGGATTTGCGTGAAATTTTGGTTTTCTTGCCACTGATTATCGGCACACTGCTTCTTGGATTTAAGCCACAATTAATTTTAGATTTCACCAATGTTTCAGTGATGCATTTGGTCGATAATTTACAAACAATGATGAAATAACGCCAGTTTGGAATTGAAAAATGAGTATAGAGAATATTTCAAAACAACTTCCCTTCATTATTCCAGAACTAACATTGGTTTTGGGCGCAATGGTGGCGGTTCTTATTGGCGCATTTGCGGGTAAAAAATCATATCGCGCAGTAAATTATTTTGCCATTTTGGTATTGCTTGCGGCAGGCTTTGCAAGTGTTAAACACGCAATTGAAACACCAATATTATTATTCAATGGCAGCTTGGTTATTGATAATTTTGGTTCATTTGCCAAATTCATTATAAGCGCCGTTTCTGCTGGCGCACTTCTTCTTAGTATTGATTATTTAGAAGACCGAAACATCCAAAAACCTGAATATCCAGTTTTAACGCTTTTGGCGGTTGTGGGTATGTTTGTTATGGTTTCGGCGCATGATTTATTGGCAATTTATATGGGTGTTGAGCTTCAGTCTTTGGCACTTTATGTATTAGCGGCCTATGCACGTGATAGCCAAAAATCATCAGAAGCTGGTTTAAAATATTTCGTTTTGGGCGCTCTATCATCAGGTATTTTGCTTTATGGCGCATCTTTGATTTATGGCTTTACTGGAACAATAAATTTCCAAAAAATCGCTTCTTTAAGTGCAAATGCGAATGTTGGCGTGATTTTTGGTATGGTATTTGTAATGTCGGGTATCGCATTCAAAATGTCAGCAGCACCATTTCATATGTGGACGCCTGATGTATATGAAGGTTCGCCAACACCATCAACTGCATTCTTTGCAACAGCGCCAAAAATGGCGGCAACAATTTTACTTGCACGTTTTTGCTTTGAAGCGTTTGGCCCCGCGATTGCAAAATGGCAGCAAATTGTTTCGATTATGGCGATTTTATCAATGTTTATTGGTGCATTCTTTGCGCTTCAACAAACAAATATCAAACGTCTTTTGGCTTATTCTTCAATCGCCAATATGGGTTATGCATTGGTTGCAATTGCGGCGGGCCCAGTTTTTGGCCCTAATGCTTTGCTAATGTTTGTCTCAATCTATGCCTTATCAGGTATAGGTATGTTTGCGGTTGTTTTATCGCTTCGTTCAACAGAAGGCCGTAAAATTGAAAGCATTCCAAGCCTTGCAGGTATTTCAAGGCAGCATCCTATGATTGCTGTTGCCTTTACAATGTTCCTATTCTCCGTAATGGGTATTCCACCATTAGCGGGCTTTTGGGGTAAGTTTGAGGTTATTAAATCCGTTTGGAACGGAAGCCATTTATATCTTGCAATTGCATTGATTTTGGCATCTGTTGTTTCTGCATTCTATTATTTGCGTATTATCAAAACAATTTGGTTTGATGAGCCAAAAATGGAATTTGCGGGTGGTCTTGCCGCTACTAGTATTTCGGTAAAAGGAACCGCAATTTTATTTGCCTTGCTTATGCCATTTATTGGATTATTATATACTGCAACAACTGTTGCGAGTGTAATGTTTAAGTGAAAATAATCGAATTTGAAGAAGTTTATTCAACAAATGATATGGCGCGTTACATAGCCCAAGAGGGTGAGGATGCGCCATTTTGGGTTATATCAAAAAAACAAACCAATGGGCGTGGCCGCCGCGGTAGGGTTTGGACATCATTAAGTGGTAATTTATTTGCGACTTACGTAATTAAGTTAGATGATGTTTCGAAATTATCGCCATTATATTCATTCATTATTGCCATTGCGCTTAAGAATTGTATTGAAAAATATATTCCACAACAAGAAACCCTACTTAAATGGCCTAATGATATTTTGGTCGATGGTAAAAAAATAAGCGGTATTTTGCTCGAAAGTTGGATTGAAAAGCCAAATGCCTTTATTGCAATTGGAATTGGCGTAAATTTATTACAAAGCCCAGATATAGAAGATAAAGAAACAACTTCAATCAAAGATTATTCAAAACCGCCTGAACCAAGATATTTACTATCACAAATAGATGCCGAATTTAATATTTTGAACGAAATATATATTAATGAAGGTTTTGCCCCAATTAAAAAGCTTTGGGAAGAAAATGCATTCGGATTTAGAAAGCCTGTTCAAATTAAATCGCATAATGAAACTTTATATGGCATTTTCAATGGAATAAATGAAAATGGCGAATTAATTCTAATTGATGAAAATCAAAATATAAAATTCATACAAGCGGGTGATGTAAATTTTACACACTAGTCTATTATTAGTTGTTACCGTTTGGAAATCTCTGAAATTTCAAATCATTTTCCGTTAAACAATGTTATTGCAACGATAAATGATAATTATGAAACAAAAAACGCAAACCAAAATTTATGCAATCAGCTTAATGATTTTATCCGCAACATTTTTAAATGGGTGCGATAAAAGCCGTGCCGAAAAAAGCAATGAAACAAAATTAAGCAATAAAAAAGTTTGTGTCAGCGTTGCAGGCGGTACTTATGGTCGCGCAGGTGTGCGGGCGCGGCAATATGTGGGCAAGGGCCCTAAAATGCGTGTGGTTCAATGGAAAACCCCTGATTTCCAAGATGACCTTCAAATTGTAGATGATAAAACCAATTATGGTAGTGCGCCAAATATTGCCGTTCAATTATCATGGCGCGTTAATGAAACAAAAACCGCAATTGAATCAAGTTTTGAAAGTCTTGATGCATACACTTTAAATTTAAACACTCAGCAAAGCATTGACGCAGCTTACTGGGAAATAACAATTTACGATGGCGAAAAATCGGTTTTATCCGCTTCAAAAGCCTTGGATGGCAAAGTGCGTGATGTCTTTTCAACCGAAAGCCGTGGATTAATTATACCGTCAAACATGGGTGAGGCTTTGGGCGGCGTTAATGGTGGTCGTTTTCAAATTGCGCTTCTTGATGCAAATAAGAAAGTAATTGTCAAACGTGAAATTATGCCTTCAAAGGGGTATGAGTTTAAGGCTGCGGCAAAAACTGCGGTTGATGGCTTGTCGGAATTACTAAAAACGCCAGACAATTGCACAATTCCGACAACTCAATTAAGAACGCAATAGTTTCATATAATACAACAATAAGGTTGCATTTGTTCTAAATGCGTTTATTGCGCATGTTTAAATTCTAGATATTGAAAAGTAGGTATAAATTGGGTGAAGTAAGTGAAAACCAATTTGTTTATCTGCCATTGGGCGGATCAAATGAAATTGGTATGAATTTGAATCTTTATGGTTTTGGAAATGAAAATAATAGAAAATGGATTATTGTTGATTGCGGCGTAACTTTCGCAAGTGAAGAACATATTCCAGGGGTTGAAATAATCCTTCCAGACCCTGAATTCATAAAAGATATTAAAGAAGATATTCTTGGAATTATTCTTACCCATGCGCATGAAGATCATATTGGCGCACTTGGATATTTGTGGCCTCAAATTGGCGCACCTATGTATGCAACGCCTTTCACCGCCGAGCTTATAAAAGATAAATTACGTGAACATGGGCTTTTTGATATTGCACCTTTGAATGTCGTTCCATTAAAGGGTAAAATTGATTTAGCGCCATTTGAAATTGAATATATAACTATAACCCATTCGATTGCCGAGCCAAACGGTCTTAAAATAACCACACCACTTGGCAGTATTTTCCATACTGGTGATTGGAAAATCGATCCAAATCCTTTGATTGGTGAAACAACCGACATAAATGCCATAAAACAAATGGGTGATGATGGTGTTTTGGCAATGATTTGCGATTCCACCAATGTTTTTCAAGATGGTGAAAGTGGTTCGGAAATTGGCGTTCGTGATGAACTTGAAAAAATCGTAAAAACCAAAAAAGGCAAGGTTGCAATTGCGTGTTTTGCATCAAATGTGGCGCGTGTAACATCTGCTATTAATGCGGCGCATGAAGCAGGGCGCGCGGTTTGCCTAATGGGCCGTTCAATGGTGCGGATTGCAACTGCGGCGCGCAATGTTGGAATTATTCCACCAATTCCATTTGTTGAACCTGATAAAGCAAAATCATATAAAGATAATGAAATCCTATTCCTTTGCACAGGCTCACAAGGTGAGGCGCGGGCAGCTCTAAGGCGTATTGCTGATGGCGACCACCCACACCTTAGTTTGGGTGATGGAGATACAGTTTTATTCTCATCACGTGAAATACCGGGTAATGAGCGCGATATTTATGATTTAATCAATAAATTAATCTTGCAAAATGTCGAAGTTATAACCGCCCATGATGCGCCAATTCATGTTTCTGGGCATCCATGCCGTGGTGAACTTGCGCAAATGTATTCATGGGTAAGGCCGCAAATGGCAATACCAACCCATGGCGAGCGCCGCCATATTATTGAACATTCACGTTATGCCAAATCATTGCAAATCCCTGAATCAATTGCGCCTAAAAATGGTGATATGGTTGAAATTGCACCAAATGGCCCAAGGGTTGTTGATGAAGTAGTCGCTGGGCGTCTTTATGTTGATGGTTATTCAATGCTACGTGATGGCAGCGAAACAATGAAAGAGCGCCAAAAAATTGGTGAAAATGGTTATATTGTAATCGCAATAACCCTTAATCACAAAGGCGAAATCATTGCGGGGCCAGATTTGCGAACCCGTGGTCTTGCCCATAAAAATGACGATATATTTGACAAGGCCCTTGATAGGCTTGCTGATATTGCTGAAAAAGCAATAAAAAAACTGAAACCAGCCGAAAGGCTAGATGAAGAATTTGCCGAAGACATGGTAATGAAGGCTGTCAAAAAGGCGTCATTCATTGAACTAAAGAAAAGACCAATGATTGAAGCCATAATTATGACGATTTAACAGATTAGGGGAAAATCATGAAAATCGGAAATTTAAACCATATTGGAATTGCTGTTCCATCAATTGCAAAAGCACAGGAAACTTATAAAAACCTTTATGGCATTGATGATAAAGACATTACACCAATTAAAGAAATGGAAGCACAAGGCGTAAAATTTTCATTTGTTAATTTGCCAAATGCGCAAATTGAACTTATTGAGCCTTTGGGTGAAAAATCGCCCATAATAAAATTTCTTGAAAAAAATCCAGCAGGTGGTCAACACCACGTTTGTTTTGAAGTTGAAAATATCTATGAAGCACGCGATGCAATGGTTGCAAAAGGTGCATCAGTTCTAGGTGAGCCGCGAATTGGCGCACATGGAACAATGATTATTTTCGTTCACCCAAAAAATTCAGACGGTGTGCTGATTGAATTGATGGAAACCCCAAAAGAAGCGCATTAAGATAAGACATGGACATTTTTACTGCAATTGCAAGCTATTTAATTATTTGGTGGATAAGCCTTTTCTTGGTTTTACCAATTGGCGTAACCACACAGCAAGAAGATGGTAATGTGGTAAAGGGAAGCGTGAAAAGCGCCCCTGCCAATTTAAACTTCAAGAAAAAAGCGATTATGGCAACAATTGTAGCATTTGTAATATGGTCCGTGCTACTTGCGCTTGTGTTATTTAAAATTATAAAATTATAGGAGCTTATGATGCGCCTTTCGCGCTATTTCCTGCCTGTTGCAAAAGAAACCCCAAGTGAGGCGCAAATTGTTTCACATCAATTAATGTTACGCGCTGGCCTTATAAAGCAGCAACAAGCGGGCGTTTATGTTTGGCTTCCTTTTGGTCTTAAAGTTCTAAGGAATATCGAAAAGATTGTTCGTGAAGAACAAGATAGATCGGGCGCTTTGGAACTTTTGATGCCAACCATGCAATCGGCAGACTTATGGCGCGAATCTGGTCGCTATGATGATTATGGCGCAGAAATGCTTCGCATTAAAGATCGCCATGACCGTGACATGCTTTTTGGGCCAACTGCCGAAGAAGTTGTTACCGATGTGGTGCGCACCTATATTCGTTCTTATAAGGATTTGCCATTAAACCTTTATAATATCCAATGGAAATTCCGTGATGAGGTTCGCCCAAGATTTGGCGTAATGCGTGGTCGTGAATTCCTTATGAAAGACGCTTATTCTTTTGATATTGATGCCGACGCGGCGGTTGATGCGTATCGCAAGATGTTTTTGGCTTATTTAAGAACTTTCCAGCGCCTTGGTTTGCGCGGCGTTCCAATGCGTGCGGCAACTGGCCCAATTGGTGGTGATTTAAGCCATGAATTCATAATTCTTGCCAAAAATGGTGAGAGCGCTGTTTTCTATGACAGTGTCTATGAAGATAAAGATTGGACAACAACCGACATTTCATTTGAAAATGATGATGTTTCAAAAACTGCACGCAAAGCGATGGTTGATGAAGTATTGGCGGCTTATGCTGCAACCGATGAAATGCACGAAGAAGAACAATTTCTTGCCAAAGTTCCAGAAGAGCGCCGCCGTGAAGGTCGTGGTATAGAAGTTGGGCATATCTTCTTCTTTGGCGATAAATATTCAAAACCAATGAATGCCAAAGTAATGGGCAAAGATGGTAAAGAGCATATTTTACAAATGGGCTCTTACGGCATTGGTGTTTCGCGCCTTGTTGGTGCAGTTATTGAGGCAAGCCATGATGAACATGGTATTATTTGGCCAACCGAAATTGCACCATTTAATCTTGGTATCGTAAACCTTAAATCAGGCGATGCGGCATGTGATGAATTATGCAAAAAAATCTATGATTTAGCGAGTTCAAAAGGTCTTGATCCACTTTATGATGACCGCGATGAACGGGCAGGGGCGAAATTTGCAACAATGGACGTTATTGGCGTTCCAAAACAGGTTGTAATTGGCCCACGCGGTGTTGCAAATGGCATTGTAGAAGTTAAAAATCGCAAAACCCAAGAAAAAACCGAAATGAAAATCGAAGATTTCATCGCGAGCTTGTCTTAATGAACGCGGCAATTGACGCAAATTCAAAAACAAAAAAATCTTCACGACCATTCGGCATGTGGGAGCGTATGCTTGCAACCCGTTACTTGCGTTCAAGGCGTGAACAGGGTGGTGTAAGCCTTATTTCAATAATTGCATTTGCAGGGATTATGCTTGCGGTTGCAGTTTTGATTATTGTTATGAGCGTTATGAATGGCTTTCGCACCGAACTTTTGGATAGGGTTTTGGGCGTAAATGGTCACGTTTTTGTTGATGCGCGTCAATTAACGCCGCAAGATGTTTCGCGTTTCATTGTAAATGCCAAAGCAGTGCCAGATGTAAAATCGGTGCACCCACTTGTCCAAGGGCAAGTTCTTGCGCAGGGCGGCGCAGATAATTCATCGGGCGCAATGGTAATGGGGCTGCGCCGTGATGATATAATGGAACTTAAAACAATTTCCGAACATATTGTTGATGGTTCTTTGAATGAATATGGTAAAGGTGAATATGGCGGCGATGAAATAATTATCGGAACTGGCCTTGCGCGCCAATTGGGCGTTATGGCGGGTGATTATATTACATTGCTTGCACCTGATGGTGCGCAAACCGCCTTTGGTTCAACACCACGTTCAAAAGATTATAAAATTGGTGCTGTTTTCAATATTGGCATGAGTGAGTATGACAAAAGCCTTATTTATATGCCATTAGAGCAAGCACAATTATTCTTTAGCCGTGATACACGAATTGATATGATTGAATTACGTGTTAAAAACCCTGATGAAAGTACAAAAATCATGGGGCAATTGGCAAATTATGTTGATGGCTCTCTGTTAAGTGATTGGCGTAATCAATCGGCAAGCCTTGTATCCGCTTTGGGAACAGAGCGCGTGGTTATGCGTCTTATCCTTATGCTTTTGGTTTTGATTGCGGCACTTAATATCATTTCTGGCCTTGTAATGCTTGTTAAAAATAAGGGGCGCGATATTGCCGTTCTTCGAACAATGGGTGCAACACGGCTTTCAATTATGCGCGTTTTCATAATGATTGGCGCAAGTATTGGGGTTTTGGGAACAATTTGCGGCGTATTATTTGGCACTTTATTCTGTATTAACATTGGCCTTATCCAAAAAGGTGTTGAGGCAGTATTTGGCCCTGTTTTCCCATCTGAAGTTTATTTCCTTTCGCAAATCCCTGCGCATGTAGAATGGTCAGAAGTGTTTTATACGGCAATATTCGCTTTAATAATGAGTGTTTTGGTAACAATTCCACCTGCGTGGCGCGCCGCCAATCTCGACCCTGTTGAGGCTTTACGTTATGAATAATTTAGCTTTATCAATAGCTGGGCTTAAAAGAACTTATAAAACCCTTGCCGGTGAATTAGAAGTTTTGAAAGGTGTTGATTTAAATATAAAACGTGGCGAAATTATTGGACTTATTGGCCCATCTGGCTCTGGTAAATCATCATTATTGCATTCAGCAGGCTTATTAGAAGAACCACAAGACGGCGAAATTAAAATTGACGGTCAAATTGTAACCAAAGATGATAATTCACGAACTTTAATTCGGCGCGAGAAAATTGGTTTTGTCTATCAATTTCATAATTTATTGCCTGAATTTGATGCGCGCGAAAATATTGCTTTGCCGCAATTGATAAATGGTAAATCATTTGTCCATGCACTTGAACGTGCTGAATATCTGCTTGAATTACTGGGGCTAAAGGATCGTATGAAACATAAGCCTGCACAATTATCAGGTGGGGAGCAGCAAAGGGTTGCAATAGGGCGCGCCCTTGCTAATGAGCCTATTTTATTACTTGCCGATGAACCAACGGGAAATCTGGACCCAGCAACATCAATCCAAGTTTTTGAAATTTTCACAAAGCTTGCGAAAGAAGAAAATGTTGCGGCTTTGGTTGGAACGCATAATCTTGAATTAGCTGATAAAATGGATGCGATTGTGCGCCTTGAAAATGGGTTTTTGCATAAAATTTAGAATTTTTCAAAAAAACACTTGCCAGCGAGAACAAAGCGTGAAATAAGAACAAACAAGGAACTTATTTCAGGGGTTTATTATGAATTTACAATTATTGCGTTGGGAAGATATTCTTGGTTTCGCTGCTATTGTTGGTTTTTCTATGGTTGCATCTGCATTTGGCGCTTTGTTTGGCTAAGGCTTAAATGTTTTTTGTTGGGTATGATTGATATTTCGTGCTGACAGATGAAACGAATTTTGGCAAAAATAATCTTAAGAAACATTTCGATATAATTGGAATATTTCTCTAAGGGGTAATTATGGCGACGCCGCAATTTGTGCATTTAAAGGTTAAATCTGCTTATTCATTGCTTGATGGCGCAATGACGGTTAAGAAGATTAATAATATTGCCAAATCACGCTCATTACCTGCACTTGCGATTTGTGATAATAATTTATTTGGCGCGCTCGAATTTTCCGAAACTTTGGCTTCGTCTGGCGTGCAACCTATTATCGGGCTTAATATTGTTGTTAAAGTCAAAATCGATGAACCCGAAGCGCATGAAATAAAAGGCCGTATTGCGCTTTATGCACAAAATGAAATTGGTTTTACCAATATATGCGCTTTATCTTCGGCAACATTTCTTGAAATTGATAATATCAATGATGGGGTTGATATTGAACGCATTGCCGAATTATCAGATGGCCTTATCTGCCTTAGTGGCGGTTTTGAAGGAATTTTGAATGCTGCCATTCTTAATAATGACATATCTGGTTTTGATTTTTTAAGCCGTAAATTGTCCGATATTTTTAAAAATAGATTTTATATCGAATTACAACGTCATGGCCGCGAAGATGAATTACAAACTGAAAACGTACTTCTTGAAAAAGCTTATGAATTAGATATTCCAATTGTTGGCACAAATGATGTTCGTTATGATAAACGCGAAAAACATTACCCGCACGAGGTTTTAACCTGTATCAATGAAGGTTCGCGCCTATCTGATAATAATCGCAAACGCCTAACCGAAGAGCATTATTTCAAAACTGATGATGAAATGATTGCCCTCTTTTCTGATTTGCCTGAATGTATCGAAAATACTGTTGAAATTGCCAAACGTTGTGCCATTCGCGCAAAAAAACGTAAACCAATCCTTCCAAGTTTCCCATCGGGGCAAGGTCTTAGTGAGAGCGAAGAATTGGCTGTGCAAGCGCGCGAAGGTCTCCAAGAACGCTTAAGCAAGCGCCCACCAGTAACAAGTGTTGAAGAATATAATTCACGCCTTGAATTTGAATTAGATATTATCAATCGAATGGGCTTTTCGGGCTATTTCTTAATAGTATCGGACTTTATTAAATGGGCCAAAGCCCATGATATTCCTGTTGGTCCGGGTCGTGGTTCTGGTGCGGGTTCATTGGTGGCTTATGTGCTTAAAATTACCGACCTTGATCCACTTGAATTTGGGCTTCTTTTTGAACGTTTCCTTAATCCCGAACGTATTTCAATGCCCGATTTTGATATCGACTTCTGCCAAACAAGGCGCGATGAAGTAATATCCTATGTTCAAGAAAAATACGGTTTTGAGCGTGTGTCGCAGATTATTACATTTGGTACTCTACAGGCGCGCGCTGCGGTGCGTGATGTTGGGCGGGTTTTGGATATGTCATTTAATGAAGTATCCGAAATCACAAAACTTATACCAAATAACCCTGCAAACCCCGTAACCCTCGCCAAAGCGCTTGAAATTGAGCCGAAACTCAAAGAAAAATACGATTCAAACGAATTACATCACGGTCTTTTAGATACTGCATTAGAGCTTGAAGGGCTTTATCGAAATTGTTCAACCCATGCCGCAGGTGTTGTAATCGCGGGGCGCCCATTAAAGGAATTAGTGCCGCTTTATAAAGACCCAAAATCAGATATTCCCGCGACCCAATATAATATGAAATGGTCGGAATCTGCGGGCTTGGTAAAGTTTGACTTCTTGGGGTTGAAGACTTTAACTGTAATTCAAAAGGCTGTTGAATTACTAAAAGATCGTGGCATTGAGGTTGATTTTTCCACCCAAAGATATGACGATAAAATGGTGTTTGACTTCTTGGCAACCGGTCAAACCCTTGGTGTGTTCCAGCTGGAGGGGCAGGGTATGCGTGATACCCTTCGCCGAATGGTTCCAACATGCCTTGAAGATATTATCGCTTTGATTTCACTTTATCGCCCAGGACCAATGGAAAATATTCCAACCTATTGTGATGTTAAAGCGGGACGCCAGAGCGCGGATTACCTACATCCAAGTCTTGTTCCTGTTCTTAAAGAAACGCATGGCGTGATAATTTACCAAGAACAAGTTATGCAAATCGCCCAAATCCTTTCAGGCTATTCATTGGGGGAGGCAGACATGCTTCGCCGTGCAATGGGTAAAAAACTAAAAGAAGAAATGGACCAACAACGCCTAAGATTTGCCGAAGGTGCGGATAAAAAAGGTGTCGATAAAAGTCTTGCGGGCACAATTTTTGATTTGGTTCAAAAATTTGCAGGTTATGGCTTCAATAAATCCCACGCGGCGGCTTATGCGGTTATTTCATATCAAACCGCTTATTTAAAAGCACATTATCCTGTCGAGTTTTTGGTTGCCGCCATGACACTCGATATCGAGGATACAAATAAATTGGGCGCGTATGTTCAGGAGGCAAAACGCCTTGGAATTGTTGTAAATCGCCCTGATATAAATCGTTCACAGGCAAATTTTGCAATTGAAAATGGTGAAATCCTATATGCATTAGGTGCGGTTAAAAACGTTGGCGTCAAAGCCATGGAAAAATTGGTTGAAATTAGGCAAGAGGGCGGCAATTTCAACAATATATACGAAGTTTTTGAACGTGTTGGGCCGCGTAACCTTAATAAACGTGCGGTAGAAAACCTTGCCAAAGCTGGGGCTTTTGACCTTATCGAGCCAAATCGCGCCAAAGTTTGCGCCAATGCAGATCAATTAATGTCACATGCAGCGGCAACAAATAATGAAGCTGACCAAAACCAATTTAGTCTTTTTGGTGAAAGTGCAACCCCGCCGCGCGCACCATTATCCAATGTTTCAAATTGGGCGGAACAAGACAGATTATCAAATGAATTTGCTGCAATGGGACTGTTTTTATCGGGCCACCCATTGGATGATATTTCCCAAGAATTAATTGCGCGAAAAACCATTTTTTACGGTCAAATTGAAGAATATATGCAAACCACAGAGGCCGTATTTCGAATGGCGGGCGTGGTTCGCGCCGCCAAAGAGCGCCCCGCCAAACGTGGCGGAAAGTTTGCATGGGTAACATTATCCGACCCAACAGGTGAATATGAAGTTTTTGTTCGACCAGAAGATTTAGAGCAAGCGCGGCAATTTGTTGTCGTCGGGCGCGCGGTTTCTTGTGTTGCAAATGCAAAAATGCTTGATGGTGATTTAAAATTAAGCGCATCAAGATTTGATAATGTGGAAAATATTGCCAAT
>CAZKYS010000036.1:0-20893 GCA_964557085.1 uncultured Caulobacteraceae bacterium | reverse complement strand
AATATCAATCATTGCTTGGGCAGCTTCGGTTGCAAAGCCATGACCTTGGAAAGCAGGGGCAATTTCATAGCCGATTTCGACCACATCATCGTTTTTATTGCCCTGAATTAAGCCGCCATTACCAATAAGGCGGTTTGTTTTCGCTTCGATAAATAAATATCCGCAAAATGGTTCAGCGCCATTATTTGCATCATTATCTTCTGCAAAAGCTTCGGGGAATTTTGGCCAATTATCTGGTAAAATAATTCCATGCTTTTTTTCAAAATTATCACGATTGTCACGTAAATCAGATTTTATTTGGTCGTTTACAACAACCAATTTAAGTCTTTGCAAATTTGCCATTATATGCCCTTTTTGGTGCTTATTTTGCCTTTTCCCCAAAAGACGTGACGCAATTAATTGATTTGCAACCCAAAGTCGAGCAAGCAAATCTTTTTTCGCCATTGCAAAATACAATTAAATAAGAAATTTTGCGCAAAAATAATTAATAAAATTGCGCGCGGTTTTTTAACCATTCTTCTTTGCTTTGCCCCCATGCATCAACATCAAGATGTGTGTAAGGCGGTGGCAATTGGGTTTTTCCAAGATTTTGTGAGCCAAGGCGTTTAGCAAGATTTTGCGAAGGTGCGTTTTCGGGGGCGATACAATGAATAACTTTTTCCCAGCCTAATTTGTCAAAGGCATAATCCATTGTTGCAACCGCCGCCTCACGGGCAAAGCCTTTACCCAATGCGCTACGGGCAACACCCCAACCAACTTCTTTTTCAGGCCATTCAAGCGGATAAATTGGCCCAACGCGCCCAAGCCATTCACCTGTTTTCTTATCAATCATGCAAAACATCGCAAAACCATATAAATACCATGAACCAACAAAAGCGTTAAAAGTGCGCCATGTTGTTGCGCGCTCTTGCACCCCACCAAGGAATTTCATGGTTTCTGGATCTTGATGGAATAAAGAAAAGGCTTCAAAATCTTCAATGATTGGCGGGCGCAAAATCATACGTTCGGTTTCAATTGTCGGCCCAAGGGGTGAGGTTTTAATCATTTTTCCAATCACTTTTAAAAGATTTCCAAATATGGTCTATATATCCTTCATATGGCGGCGGAAGCGCCATTTCGCCAATGAATTTTGCACCAATGCGTTTTGCAAGTTTTGATGATGCTTCATTATCTGGTGAAATTGAATGAACAAATTCTTCAATATCTGTGTTTTTATATGCCCAATCAAGTGCAGCGATTGATGCTTCTTGGGCATAACCTTTGCCATCGGCTTCTTCAATTAATGCCCAGCCAAATTCCTGCCCATGCCATGAATACATGCATACAGGGCCAATATTACCAATCCATTTACCGCTAGATTTTTCAATAACGCTAAACATGCCAAAGCCGAATAAGTGCCATGCGCCAACCCATGTTACAAATTTATTCCATGCACCCGCAGCATCAAGGCCACCGCCTGCGTGTTTTGAACGTTCAAAATCACCGCGCATTTTTGTAAAATCTTCTAAATCTTCTAAAATTGGCGGGCGAAGTATTAGGCGCTCAGTTTCAATCTTTATAGAATTTATCATAATTTAATCCGCTTTAAATAAAATATTTATTTGATTTGCATGATTTATTTGGCTTTATGCCAAACTTCAACATTTTTATCTTTTAGAGTTTGCGGCAATTTTTCAATTCCAATATTTTTCGCACCCAATGATATTGCCAGTTTTTGGGATGAAATATTATTCCTATCAATACAGAAATATGCCTCATCCCATTTTAATTGTTTTTTCGCCCATTCTATTACGGCAATTGCCGCTTCCTTTGCATAGCCTTTGCCTTGTGCTTTTGTAATTATTGACCACCCAAATTCGGGAAATTGTGCATTTGCCCTTTTCGTTGGGCCAACTCTGCCAATCCATTCATTGCTTGCTTTTTCTATTACTGAAAAGAAGCAATAATTACTTGTTTCCCAGTATTTTTGCCATTCTAAAAATTCATTAAAGGCAGCAGCTTTGTCGATTGTTCCGCCTGTGTGTTTTTTAAATTCCGGATCTACCTGCGCCTTTGCGAAACTTTCAAAATCACTTTCATTAGGTGGGCGCAATATTAAGCGCGGCGTATTAATTTGGGGTGTCATTTAATGCTATTTTGCCTTGCGCATCATAAAGGACATAAAGGCATTGCGTGCTTCTTCGCCTTTTACTGCCTCACCAAATTTTATTCCTTCTTTTGCAATATGGGCCGATATTTCATCCTTATTTCCGCGCATAAGTGCGCGCGCATTTTTTAGTGCATTTGGCGGCAAGCTTGCAAATTTAAGTGCAGTATTTTTTGCCGCATCATATAATTCATCTTGGGGCAAAATTTTGTTTATTATGCCGTATGAATGCGCTTGTTGTGCATCAAAACTTTCGCCCAAAAGTAAAATTTCAACTGAACGCTGATGCCCAATTTTCATTGGCAATATAAGACTTGAACCACCTTCAGGGACAAGGCCCAAATTAACAAAAGGCGTTGAAAATTGTGCATTATCGGCGGCATAATTTATATCAAAATGCAAAAGCATTGTTGTGCCAATTCCAACCGCTTTACCTTGAACCGCGCTTACAATTGGTTTTTCACAAAGTGATAAAGAATCAAAAAACTTCTTTTGCGGCGAGTTGGCAAAATCAATTCCATTATTTATGAAATCACCAATATCATTTCCCGCGCAAAAAGTTTCGCCACTTGAACAAATTAAAAATGCACGAATTGAATCATCATTATTGCCATCAATTATAGTCTTTGCGAATTTTTCATACATAGCGCCAAGAATTGCGTTTTTCTTATCTGGGCGGTTAAACTTTATTTCACATACACCATCATTGATTTGAACAATAATATTTTCTTCAAACATTTATCTCTCCCGTTTGGGTGATTAGAACAGGCAAAACATGTGTGCGTCAAGTATCCGTGGCGTAAACTTGTTAATATAAGCCTCCACACTTTATCCATAATAATATTGTTTAAGCGCAAAATATGCTAATGAACTAACCAATAAATGACCAAGAAATGCAAAATCCTTTAGTTTTAATTGTTGAAGATGAACCACAAATTAGCGAAATTATAAATGAATATTTTCGCCGCGAAAGTTTTAGAACTATTATCGCATCTGATGGCGATATTGCGCTTATGCATTTTCGTATGCTTAGACCCGATATTGTGATTTTAGACATCAATATTCCAAAGCGCGACGGCAGCGAAGTTTTAAACGAAATTCGAAAACAGGGCGAAACCCCCGTTATTATGGCAACTGCATTGGGCGATGATTTGGAAAAAATAAGTGCCCTAAAAGTTGGTGCCGATGATTATGTTGTAAAACCATTTAATCCTTTGGAATTAGTGGCAAGGGCAAAAGCAGTTTTGCGCCGTTTAAATAATAGTGCAGAAAATCAAAAAATTATTCGGGTTGCTGAAATCGAAATTGATACTGATTCCCATTTAGTAAACGCATTAAAGTTTGAAAATGATTTGGTTTCCAAAAGCCGCATTGATGTTACGCTTACTGAGTTTCGGATATTGGTATATCTTGGACGACACCCAAAGAAGGTTTTTTCAAGATTTCAGATTTTGGATACATGCCTTCCAAGTGATGGTGAGGCGTTGGAAAGAACGGTGGACAGCCATATTTCAAAATTAAGAAAAAAACTTGAAGCAAATGGATTACAAAATTACCTCGAATGCGTTCGGGGTATTGGTTATAGGTTTTTTAGCAATGAAGATTAAACTTAAACCAATTAAATTAAGAACCATTTTCGCAATATTATTTGGTCTTGGCGTTCTTAGTACGGTTGTTTTTGTTTATATCGGAACCATTACTTTTCTTAGTGTGGAAACCAAGAAATTAACCGCCAAATTATCACCAGAATCAAAGAAAACCCTTGAAGAACTTCAACGAGGTATTGTTTCAGACGGTGAAAAACTTGCAGCACTTCAGCGGGAATCTTTTAAATTTCAAAAAGAGAATTTTGGAAATTTAGAAGACCCAACCGAGAAAACGGTTTTAGAATTTAGTATTGCGGCATTGTTTGTTTGGGCATCAATGGGGGTTTTTATTTCAGGTTTTCTGTCCAAACCAATTTTATCAGTTGCGGCAGCGGCGCGGCAAATTGCAAATGGCAAAATCGATGCCCGCGCACAACATACAGGTTTTGAAAGCCGGGAAACTTCGCAATTAGTTGAAGATTTTAACCTTATGGCGCAAAATCTTCAGCGATTGGAAAATGAATATAAATATTCAAATGCCGCAATTGCGCATGAATTACGAACTCCACTGACAATTTTGCGCGGCAGACTTCAGGGTTTAAAGGATAATTATTTCACCCCAAGCGAAGCTGAATTTTCAATTCTTATAAGTCAAACCGAAACCCTTGCCCGTATTGTTGAAGACCTTCGAACCTTGAGTCTTTCGATAAATCAAAAGCTAATATTGAATTATACAATGGAAGATTTATCGGCAATTATAAGCGAAGTTTTGGATTTTGTTGCGCCAGATTTTGAAGCGCTTGGAATTAAAATTGATTATGAATTACAATCTTTAAATACTTATATTGATAAAGATAGGATAAAACAGGCTTTGCTTGCGGCAATACAAAATGTCAAAATCCATGCGGCCGATGGCAAATATCTAAAAGTTTTAGTTTCGAAGAATAATGATTGTGCGCATATTGAAATAATTGATAATGGCAATGGCTTGCCTGATGATAAACTTAAACTTGCCAAAGAAAGATTTTGGCGAAATGATGATTCAAGAAGCCGTAATTTTGGTGGAACCGGTCTTGGCCTTTCTGTAATTAATGCAATTATAGTTTCACATAAAGGCAAATTAAAAATTGAAAATAACAAACCAAATGGTTTGAAAATCGAAATGATAATCCCGATTAAATCCCAAATATAAGGTTTCAATAATTTAATTAAACCTGCATTTTAGCGCAATTTAACATCCACATCTCATCCATAATTGAGAAATATAAACCCTGCATGTTCAATCAAAACTATTGAACAATCAGGAGTAAATATGAAAAAAGTAACAATTATCGCAACATTGTTCGCAAGCGTTTTAGCAAATAATGTAATGGCACAAACTGCAAATGAAGAAAATTCTTCAGGATTTATCGTTGGTGTCGGCCTTGAACACAATAAAATGAAAAAAACTGGCCAAGCCCCAGGTGCCGCGCAAAATTTCAACATGAAGGATGATAAAAATATTGGCCGTGCCTTTGTTGGGTATGACGCAAGTCTTTTGGATAATAGTGTAATTCTTGGCGTTGAATTGGGCCGTAGCTTTGGCGATAAAAAACTTTCACAAACTGTTAGTGGGCAAAAATATGATTATGAAATTAAGCCGCAATTAGATTTCAGTGCACGCCTTGGCGGTTCGTTTACTGATAATATTGTTGGTTATGTTCGCGGCGGTATCGACAGAAGCAAAACCACACAAACAACAAAACTTAATACAGATGCCGCAAAGACATATAGATCAACAAAAAACAATGGTTTTTACGGTCTTGGGGTTGAATATACAACACAAAGCAATTTTGTTATTCGCGGCGAATGGGATCGTGTAAAATATCAAAATAATCTGAAAGATAATAAATTTTCTATTGCTGCAGCTTATAAATTTTAAATTAATGCCCCGTAAAAAGCGGGGCATTTTTATTGCATTAAAAACAAGGCGTTATACTGTTCAAAACAATTAACCTTTCCGTTTTTTAACTATATTTAGGGGGATAAATAATTTAACATGCATCTTCTATGCATAAAAATAAAAAGCATAAAATGGGGACATTATGAAAAAACTCGCAATTATTACATCATTATTAAGTTTATCCTTCGCCACTAGTGCAATGGCACAAGATTATTATGAAGAAGGGCGTGGCCTTTTATTCGGGGTTGGCCTTGAACATAATAGAATGGAAAAAAAGGGCGCACCACCACATTCGCAAACTGGTTTTTTAATGGATGAAAACAAAACTATTGGGCGCATTTTTGTTGGCTATGACGAAAAAATCCTTGATGATACAATTTTAATCGGTGCAGAAATTGGTCGCACATTCGGTGATAAAACCCTAAGCCAAACTGTTAGCGGCCTTAAATATGATTATGAAGTTAAGCCAGTAGTTGATTATAGCGCACGCATTGGCGCAATTCTTATGGATGATTTTATTGTTTATGGTCGCTTTGGCATTGATACAAGCACTATGAAACAAACCACCAAACAAGGAACTGCGGCGGCAAAAGAATTCAAATATACACGTGGCCTTGGCTTCTTTGGTGTTGGTGCCGAATATAATCTACCAAACAGCTTTGTAGTTCGCGGCGAATGGAGCCAAGTAATGTACAAAAGCCATTTAAGGGATGATAAATTCTCTTTATCAGTCGGTTACAGATACTAGTAAAAAGCCCCGCAATGCGGGGCTTTTTTATTTTAAAGAAATTTCTTTTCCAAAAAATATACGCGTATTTTTAAAATCTATTGTGTAGCTTTCAAAATGATTCATAAAATCTGTGCCGATAATGCCATCATAATTTTTCAAAAAATCTTGTTCTTCTCCAAACATTAAAACTTCTGAAAGTCTGACTTCCACACCATTAACACTTAATGTTACACTTGGGATTTTATATGTATTAACATATTTATTACCATTTAATCCGCCTATTGGCAGTTTATTTGGAGCTAGCCCTTCTATGATTTTCGGATTGTTCTTCATGAATTGTGAAGATAAGGCGGTATGATTCGCACCAGTATCAAAAATAAAAGAGCCTTGAACCTCATTTACAATAATTGGCAGCTTAATAGTTCTTCCATCATACTGGAAACCTTGCCATTTATTGCTTTTTAAATTTTTTGGATTCAAGGTGATATAGTTGGTATTAAATTCAATTTTCCCAATTGCTTTTTGCGTTGGATTTCCCAATATCAATAACGGTTCGTTATTTTTATTAGGCGCAAATTGTTGGATGACATTGTCATCTACAACTAAAAACTCAATATTATGAAGTTTAATGTTTCCTAAATATAAATCTTTTGCAAAAGAATGCTTTAAAAACTGTATTTCACCAGTACTAGTTTGTGATTTTTTTAGGTTTTTATTATTGACTTTCAAACCTAGTTTTCTTGCAAATCCATCGCCAATTAAATTTACACCAGCACCTGTGTCTAATAATGCATTTGCACATGAACCATTGATTTTAGATTTGAAATAATAACCACTTATATTTGTTGGAATTAATTTTATGGTATTTTTATTATCAATAGCACAATCATTTTCAGATATTGGCAAAGATTTTATTTTTTCGACATCAAACTTATTATTTTCATTCTCATTAGCCCAAGTTGGCATGGAATAAAGTGATAACAAAAATGAAAATGCTGCAACAAAATTCTTCATTTAACCTTCGTTTCGAGCGCCAAGGCGTGTAAAACCCCGCCCATATTTCCTTTTAGTGCGGCATATACCATTTGATGTTGCGCAACACGGTTTTTACCTGCGAATGCAGATGATGCGATAATTGCTTTATAATGATCGCCATCCCCCGCTAGGTCTATGATTTCAATATCGGCATCGGGGAAGGCATCTTTAATCATGCTTTCGATTTCGCTTGCTTGCATTGCCATTTTTATTCTCCAAAAACTCTTTTGAATGAAACATCAACATTTTTCAAATGTTTGCTGTCATCAAACAATCCTTCAAGTTCTTCATCAGAAAGGCGTGAATTTACATCAGGGTCTTTTTTAAGGCGTGAAATCAATGCATCCGCAGGGCGACCGCCACGCAAATTCCATACTTCCATCGCATTACGTTGCACCAAACGATAAGCATCTTCGCGCATCACGCCTTTTTGGGTAAGCGCAAGCAAAACGTTTTGCGAATTATGCAAACCACCCAATAAATCCAAATTCGCCTTCATGTTTTCAGGATAAACCAAAAGGTTTTCAATCACACTCGCCAAACGATTAAGTGCAAAATCAAGTGTAATGGTTGCATCAGGGCCAATCCCGCGCTCAACAGAAGAATGCGAAATATCGCGCTCATGCCAAAGCGCCACATTTTCCAATGCAGGAACTGCCGCAGAGCGCACAAGACGCGCCAAGCCCGTCAAGTTTTCAGTCAAAACAGGGTTTCTTTTATGCGGCATTGCCGATGAACCTTTTTGCCCTTTGCTAAAGAATTCTTCGGCCTCTAAAACTTCGGTGCGTTGCATGTGGCGAATTTCGATTGCAAGGTTTTCAATTGATGAAGCAACAATTGCCAAAGCGCAGAAGAATGCGGCATGGCGGTCGCGCGGGATTACTTGGGTTGAAATTGGTTCAGGTTGTAAACCCAATTCTTTTGCAACATGTTCTTCAACCAATGGGTTAATTTGTGCAAATGTGCCAACCGCACCAGATATTGCACAGGTTGCAATTTCTTTTTGCGCAACAATCAAACGCTCCTTGGCGCGTGTAAATTCGGCGTAAAAGCGCGCAAGTGTAAGACCAAAAGTTGTTGGTTCGGCATGAATACCATGGCTGCGACCAATACGAATTGTATATTTATGTTCCATCGCGCGTTTTTTAAGCGCGGCCAAAACCCTATCCACACCCTCGATCAATAAATCAGATGCGCGGTTTAATTGCACCGCAAGGCATGTGTCCAAAACATCCGATGATGTAAGTCCTTGGTGAACAAAGCGGCTATCCTCGCCAATGAATTCTGCCAAATGGGTTAGGAAGGCGATAACATCATGTTTAACTTCTGCTTCTATCGCGTCAATTTTTGCAACATCGAAAACCGCCGCATTGCCTTTTTCCCAAATATTTTTGGCGGCATCTTTTGGCACGACGCCAAGTTCGGCAAGTTTATTGGTTGCATGAGCCTCAATTTCAAACCAAATACGGAATTTAGTTTCCTGTGACCAGATTGAAACCATTTGCGGGCGCGAATAACGTGGGATCATGATAAAGCCTTAAAAATATTTCTTGCGCTTTAGCTTTTTATGAATTTTACGGCAATAGCAAATGGTTGCATAAAAGCAATATCGGCAACGATTTGCGTTTTTAAATGATTTATTTCTCAAGACGTAGGAGGTGAAATTGATTAAAAGTGATTTTCTAAACCAGCGTCTTCTGAAGGCAATAAAATTTATCGACGATAATTTTGAAAATAAATTATCATTAGATGAAATATGCAAACATGCAGGTCTTTCAAAATTTCATTTTCATAGATTATTTTTGGCATTTTTTGACATGAATATTTATGAATATATGAAAGCGCAAAAACTTAAAGAAGCGGCAAATAGATTATTTCGTGAATCCCACCAACAAATAATTGAAATCGCCTTTTCTTCAGGTTTTGAAAGCCCACAAGCCTTTGCCCGCTCGTTTAAAAAACATTTTAATCAATCACCTTCTGCGTTCCGTAAATCCCCGAATTGGGCTGAATTTGAAAAATCAAATGCCCCATTAAAAAACGCCAAAGAGAAAGTGGTAAAAATCATGAAACACAATTACAAAGTTGAAATCGTTAATTTTAAAGGTGCAAATATCGCATCAATTCATCATGATAATACAAAAAAATCATTAGGCAGCACAATTGCCCAATTAATTGAATGGCGCAAAGAGAATAATTTGCCACCTTCCAAAAGCAAAACCTTCAATATCTTTCATTCAAAAGATGACGAAGATGATATATTCCCAATCGAAATTGGTGTTGAAACAAATGCCGATATCGCCGAAAACAAATTCGGAATTGCAAGAAGCCATATTCCCGCTGGGCGCTGTGCAAAGGTGCAAATTGATGGCAGCGATGAACAATTAGGCCATGTGTTTAATTATTTATATCGTGAATGGCTTCCACAAAGTGGTGAAGAATTACGCGATTCCCCTCCATTTTGCGAGCGCGTATCCTTTCCCCCATTTGTAAATCCAAATGAGGCAATTACAGAAGTCTATATGCCGCTTGTTTAGCCTAAATCTTCTTCAACAGGTGCAGAAGGGCCATTCTTTTGAATTGATTCAATGGCGTTTTTTGCACCTGCTTTTGAAGAATAACCTTCGGTCCAAAATATGGTTTCCGAATTATATTTGAATGATGCTTTATATTCACCAGATTTAGTTTTTGAAATCACAAATTTATGAGCCATAAAAAACCTCCATAAGCTTTTATGGAGGCTATTTTACTTTAACGAAAACGCAAATTAATTATTGTTTACTCACGCAATAAATCATTAATTCCGGTTTTGCTGCGGGTTTGGGCGTCAACTGTTTTTACGATTACTGCACATGCCAATGATGGCCCACCTTTTGGATCAGGTAACGTGCCAGGGACAACAACGGAATAAGCCGGAACTTCGCCGCGCGTTACTTCGCCTGTTTCACGGTTCACGATTTTGGTTGATGCACCAAGGAAAACGCCCATTGAAATAACCGCGCCTTCACGAACAATAACGCCTTCGGCAACTTCGGAACGTGCGCCGATGAAAACATTATCTTCGATAATAACTGGCCCTGCTTGCAACGGTTCAAGAACCCCGCCAATTCCAGTGCCGCCAGAGATGTGAACATTCGCACCAATTTGTGCGCAAGAACCAACAGTTGCCCATGTATCAACCATTGTTTTTTCACCAACATAAGCACCAATATTTACAAAAGACGGCATTAAAACCACATCTTTGGCAATGAAAGAACCACGGCGAACCACGGCACCCGGAACCATTCTGAACCCTGCATCACGGAAATTATGTTCGGCCCAACGCGCAGTTTTCAACGGAACTTTATCAAAAGCCCGACCCGCATTTTGAACAGGGCGTGGATTGGCCTCTGGGTCAATAACGAAATTATCATTTAGGCGGAAAGATAATAAAACCGCCTTTTTAAGCCATTGATGAACAACCCAATCATTACCTTCTTTGGAGGCAACGCGCAAAGCACCCTTATCAAGTGCATCAAGCACATAATCAACCGCATCACGAACTTCACCCGAAGTTTTTGTGTTTACCTCGGCGCGCACTTCCCATGCATTATCAATAATGGTTTGAATTTGGGTAAAGTCAGTCATTTGAAAATTCCTATTTTGCAGCCTCTAATAATGTCTCGATAAATTGTGTCAAATTATTTGTGTTAAAATCTATATGTTCTTGCTGTGCATCTTTTTCACCTGCTGGTGCGTGGCCTTTGGGTTCATCATGCCAGATTTTATCCGACCAAACCAAAATTGTGGCAAAACCCAATTGTTTAGCGGTAACAAGATTTTTTGATAAATCTTCAACCATTACAGATTGATATGGGTCAATATCATGCAAATTCAAAAGCGTTTCAAAGGCTTCTTTATTTGGCTTTGGAGTAAAATTTGTGCCCGCAATGTCAATAATATCGTGAAAAATCCCCTCAAGCCCCATTGCCGCAATCGCATTTTCAGCATGCTTTTTGGAACCATTGGTAAAAACAATTTTGCGCGCAGGTAAATTTTCCAATGCCACTCTAAGCGGGACATTGGGTTCAATAGCTGAATAATCAATATCATGCACATGATGAAGATAATCATGTGGGTCAATTTCATGATGTTTCATAAGGCCGTTTAAAGTTGTGCCATATTCAACATAATAATGTTTTTGAATTGCGCGCGCCTCATCTTTAGGAAGGTTTAAAAAATTTGCCACATATTCATTCATTTTAACCTGAATTTGTGGGAATAAATCACATTCAGCGGGATAAAGCGTATTGTCTAAATCAAATACCCAATCCTTGGCATTATAAAGTTCGGATAGATTTTTCATCTAGGAGCTTTTCTTTATCAAAGTGCCCGAACCTGCATCGGTGAATAATTCGTTCAAAATTGCATGTTCTTGGCGACCATCAAGAATTACCACCGCTTCAACACCCGCCTCAATTGCCGCGATTGCGGTTTCAAGTTTTGGTATCATTCCGCCATTTGCAACACCTGTTGCGATTAATTCTTGTGCGCGTTTTACATCCATTTCACGGATTAATTCTTTATTTTCATCCAAAACGCCCTGAATGTCGGTCAAGAGCAAAAACCGTTTTGCACGTAACTTGCCCGCCAATGCACCTGCCGCAGTATCGGCATTTATATTGAAAGTTTCGCCATCAGTTGAAACCCCAATTGGCGCAACCACAGGAACATAATCATGATCGGCACGGATTAAACTTTCAACCAATTGCGCATCAACATCTGATGGATCGCCAACATAACCTAAATCAACCACTTGCTCAATTTTGCTATCAGGGTCTTTTTTGGTTCTTACAACTTTTTCAACAGTGAAAAGACGCGCATCTTTGCCCGATAGGCCAACACCGCGAACATCAGCTTCACGCCCCGCCATTGTAACCAAATGCGCAAGTTGTTTGTTAACGGCGCCCGATAAAACCATTTCGGCAATTTCCATTGTGGCATCATCAGTAACGCGAAGGCCATCAATAAAGCGGCTTTCAACACCTGCACGTTTAAGCATTGCCGAAATTTGCGGGCCGCCGCCATGAACCACAACAGGATGTATGCCAACCAATTTTAAAAGCACAATATCGGCGGCAAATTTCTTGGCGCTATCTTCATCACCCATGGCATGACCACCATATTTTACAACCACGGTTTCGCGGTCATAAATTTGGATAAAGGGCAATGCTTCTGCCAATGTTTTTGCGGTATCTAATGGATTTGAAGTGTTATTAATGCTCATGATGCGCCCATCTAACGCAAAAGCTACAAAATTCAAATAAAAATTATCGAAAAATACCTTATAGTTACATAAATTGGCGCATTTAAAGGTGTTTTGAACGGCAAATTTGGCTTTCAATTTATCACAGGTGTCATATAAGGATTTTAATAATTGATTTGAATCTTAAATTAATTTGGTGGGAGCAATAAAATGGCTGGTAAGAAGAAATCTGGAAATGACATTGTAGAAAATGCGGTTGAAAAGACCACTGAAGTTGCTGGCGCGGGTGTTGATGCTGCAAAAGGTGCTTTGGGCGCTGTTGGTGGTGCAATTGGTGGCCTTGGTAAAAAAGCCAAAAAAGCGGCAAGTGCTGCGGTTGATAAAGCAAGTGATGTTGTTGGCGATGTTGCCGAAAATGCAAAAGAGGCCGCAGACGGCGTTGCAAAAAAAGCAAAAAAAGCCGCAAGCGGTGCAGCAAGCAAAGCAAAGAAAATTGCCGCTGATGCTGGCGATATGGTTGAAGGCGCAGTTGATAAAGTAAGCGATGTTGCAGGCGACGCGGTTGATGCCGCAAAAGGCGCCGCAAGCAAAGTTGGCGAAGTTGCGGGCGATGCCGTTGATGCAGCCAAAGACCTTGCAACTGGTGTTGCCGATAAAGTTGGTGATGTTGCAGGTGATGCGGTTGAAGCAGCAAAAGATCTTGGCAAAAATGTTGGCGGCGCGGCACTTGGCGCGGGCGCGGCAGTTTTGGGCGGCGCAGCAGCGCTTGCAGGTGGCCTTGGTAAGGGCGTTAAAGATGTTGCGGCAAAAACTGGTGAAGTTGCTGGCGAAGCGGTTGGCCTTGTTGGCGAAACGGCAAAAGGTGCAGCAGGTGTTGTCGGTCATGTTGCCGAAGAAGCCGTTGATGCAGCAAAAGGCGCGGTTGGCGCAGTTGGTCACGCGGCAAGTGATGCAGTTGATGCGGTTACTGGCAAAAAAGCCGGTGGCTTTTTACCAATGTTGGCAATGATTGGTATTGGTGCATTGGTTGTTTATGGCATAACCCAATTTAGCGGCAAAGCGCCACAAACTGCCCCTGCGGCGGTTGCTAGTGCTTCTGCGCCTGCTTGGCTTGGTGCAATTGGCGATAAATTGAAAGCATCTTTCCCATGGTTATCATTAAGCAATAATGGCAATACAATTGTTGCAAGCGGGGAAGCTGCCGATAAAAATGCAAAGGATGCAGCCTTGGCTGAACTTGCAATGGCAATTGATGCCTCAGAAGGAAAAGGCGCAAACCTTGTTGATAATATCAGCGTGAAAGGTTCAACCGAAACCCCTGTTGGTGCGGCTTTGGCAAAATTGGGCGCAAACCCTGATGCTGCGGCATGTAATACTGCATTCACTGAAACAATGAATGGGCGCACAATTAATTTTGCAACTGGTAAGGCAATTATCAATTCTGATTCATCTTCATTATTGGGCGCACTAACTGGTATCGCATCTGCGTGTAAAGCACATAAAATTGAAGTTGCAGGTCATACAGATGCACAAGGTGATGCGGCGGCAAACAAAGTTCTTTCGCAATCACGTGCTGATGCTGTTAAAAAATTCTGGACCGATAAGGGCGTTCCCGCTGAAGGTTTAAGCGCAATTGGTTATGGTTCTGATAAATTGCTTGATACTTCTAAAACAAAAGAAGCGGATGCAAAAAATCGCCGCGTTGAATTTAACGTTCACGATTAATAAAAAATCAAATTCTAATTCATAAAGCCGCCCATTAATTTGTGGGCGGCTTTTATATTGCATTGCAATATAAATTGTTCGGTATTATTGAATAAGTATGAAAGCCCTTTTATGCGAAACAATTGGCCCACCAGAGAATTTGGTTCTTCGTGAAATTGAAATTCCAAAACCATCAGGCAATCAGGTTTTAATAAAAATCCATAAAGTTGGAATAAATTATCGTGATTGCTTAATCATAGAGGATAAATATCAATTCAAAGCCCAAAGGCCATTTGCACCATGCGGTGAAATTGCGGGCGAAATTGTGCAAATCGGTGAAAATGTAACCCAATTTTCAATTGGTGATAAAGTCTATAGTGAACAAACTTATGGCGGGCTTTGCCAATTTATTGTTTCTGATTGCGACAAAATTGAAAAAATCCCCGATGGCATTAGTTACGAAAATGCCATTGCCATGCTTATCAATTATGGAACCTCACTTTATGCGCTTAAGCAAAAGGCAAGAATTAAAAAGGGTGAAAAATTGTTGGTTTTGGGTGCAAGTGGTGGGGTTGGTATCGCGGCCCTACAATTAGGAAAAGCACTCGGTGCAAAAACTTATGGCGCAGTTTCAAGCGAAGATAAGGCAAAAATCGCGCTTGAAAATGGTGCGGATGAAGTTTTCATATATCCCAAAGAAATTGAAACCGAAGAAGCAAAAATCAAACTAAAACAAGATTTCAAAAACATGGCTGGCAATGGCGGCTTTGATGTCATTTATGATGCAATAGGTGGCAATTATTCAGAAGCAGCATTGCGGGCAATTGCATGGAATGGGCGGTTTTTGGTGATTGGCTTTCCATCAGGCATTCCAAAAATCGCACTTAATTTATTGCTTGTAAAAGGGTGTGAGATTTTGGGCGTTTTCTTTACCGAATTTAAAGAACGCGAACCAAATGAATATGATGAAAATGTCAAACAATTGGTTGAATTATTATCAAATGGTTCGATAAAACCTTTGATAAGCCAAAAATACAAACTCCAAGATGGCGCAAAGGCAATTTTGGCAATTAAAAACCGCCAAAATGTTGGAAAGATTATAATAGACAATGAAATTACCTAAACTAAGCCGCAATTTATTAGGGGCATTAAGCCCCAATGCACAAGGTGCATTTTGGACCTTTATGTCGGCAATATTTTTCGTTGCTATGACGGTATTTGTGCGCCAATTGGGAAAAAATACTTCGGTTCCAACAATGATTTTTTGGCGCGCATTGGCGGGGCTTGTGGCATCTATTCCACTTGTGATTGGAAAGCCTTCATCAATTTGGAAAATATCGCGGCCATTGCCGTTTTTGTTTCGTGTTTCAACTTCGGCGGCGGCATTTTTTGCATCTTTTTACGCATTCGCAAACTTACCAATTGCCCAAGCGCAGGCAATAAGTTTTTCAAGAACGCTTTTCATAACTGTTTTGGCGGTAATATTCTTGCGTGAGAAAGTTGCATGGCGAAGATGGTCTGCGGTCTTTATCGGCTTTATTGGCGTTCTTTTAATGTCACGGGCAGAAAATTCGGTCTTCAATTTTGCAACCATTTCGGCAATTGGTGCGGCGGCGCTTTATGCGCTTTCCATAATTCTGATAAAAGAACTTACGAAGGATCACACTTCTGCAACTTTGATTGTTTATGCAAATATTTTTACAACATTGGTTGGATTACCATTCTTATTTTTTGGCGGTGCAATACCTGATTTAAATCAAATGATTATCCTATTGATTATGGGATTTTGTGGGGTTGGGGCGCAAATTTGCTATGTAAAAGCGCTTTCAATTGGTGAGGCGTCGGTAATGGGAATTGTTGATTATTCACGATTGCCAATGTCAGCATTAGCAGGCTTTATTGTCTTTCACGAAACCCTTGATAATATAACATTATTGGGCGCAGCATTGGTAATAGGTGCAACAATTTATATCACACTGCGAGAGGCGAAATTAGGAAAAACAAAACCTGTTGGCGAATAATGGAATAAAATGACATTTAAAATCACCACCATAACTTTAACCCCCGATGCATGGCCCGGTGCGCTTGGCGTTTCGCTTTTAGGAAGTGGGCTCAAAGATGGGCGTTGGGCGCTTGAAACAATTGATTTGCGCAACTTTGGTTATGGCAAACATAATATGGTTGATGACACATGCGCAGGTGGTGGCGCTGGTATGGTTATAAAACCTGATGTTGCAATTAATGCAGTTAAATCGGTGAATGTTGGAACGCGTCCACTTATTTATCTTACACCGCGCGGAAAACCGCTTAATCAAAAAAAGGTGCGTGAATTATCAAAGGCAGATGGCATGGTGCTATTTTGTGGGCGCTTTGAAGGACTTGATCAGCGTGCAATTGATATTTTGCAAATGGATGAAATTTCGGTTGGTGATTTTGTTCTTATGGGCGGTGATATTGCCGCCCAAGCAATGTGCGAGGCGGTTTTGCGCCTTATTGATGGTATGATGGGCAAAGCTGAAAGCCACGAAAATGAAAGTTTTGAAAATGGCCTTTTAGAGCATCCACTTTACACGCGCCCGCGCGAAATCGAAGGCCATGCAATTCCAGAGGTTTTATTATCAGGAAACCATGCCGCAATTGAAAAATGGAAACTTCAAAAAAGTGAAGAAGTAACAAAGGCAAGACGCCCAGACCTTTGGGAAAAATACAAACAATCTGATTAAAGTTTTGCAATTGTCAGTAAAAGGGTGGAAAGTTTAAAATTCGCTGTTAATTTCCCTAGTGGTATTTAGGGGATATTAATGCGCAAAAAAACTAAGTTATTTTATTCTACACTATGTACTTGTGTATTAATGGCAAATTTTGCCATTGCCGCGCCAAAAACGTTTAAAAATATACCTCAGGGCAAATTACCCGATACAATTGCACCAATTTCATACAAAGTTGATATGACAATTATCCCTGAAAAAGAAACTTTTTCAGGCCATACACAAATCAAAGCCAATCTTAAAAACCCAAGCAATCATATTTACATGCATGGGCGTGACCTTAGTTTTTTATCTGCAAAAGCAATATTTGCAGACAAGGAATATATAGCCAAAGTTTCACTTGTTGATGCAACTGGCGTTATTCGCCTTGATTTTGATAGTGTTTTGCCAAAGGGTGAAATCAATCTTGTTTTTGATTACACCGCCCCATTCACAGAAGATGCCGCAGGGCTTCATCGTGTCAAAGTTGGTGACGATTATTATGCATGGACGCAATTTGAATCCATCGATGCCCGCGATGCATTCCCATCATTTGATGAGCCAGGGTTCAAAGTTCCATTTGATGTAAGCATCGCCACAAAAAAAGGCTTTATGACGGTTTCAAACGCACCTGAAACAAAAACCCAAGAAGAAGGTGATTTGGTTCGCCATTATTTTGAAACAACAAAACCTTTACCAACCTATTTAATCGCTTTCGCCGTTGGCCCATTTGTAAGCGCCTCAAGCATTGTTCCGCCAACGCCGCAACGCTCAACACCTTTGCCAATTCGTGTGGTTGCAACCAAGCCTAATAAAGATAAATTAGATTATGTGCTTGCAGAAACGCCGCGTATTGTATCATTGCTTGAAGATTATTTTAATGCGCCATTCCCATATCCAAAACTTGACCAAATTGGTTCACCAATCATGCCGGGTGCGATGGAAAATGCGGGTGCGGATATTTATAATGATTCAATCATTCTCTTGGATAAAAATGCCCCAACATCGCAAAAGCAAGATTTTGGGATGATTGTTTCGCATGAATTATCACATCAATGGTTTGGTGATTATGTAACGCCAAAATGGTGGGATGATATTTGGCTTAATGAAAGTTTTGCCAATTGGATGGGCTTTAAAATTGGCAATGAATGGCGCCCTGAATTAAACATTGGCGTTGGTGCACTTGATGAAGCCTTTAGCGCTATGAAAATAGATTCCCTAAAAGCGGGCCGCGCAATTCATGAAAAGATAAAATATAATAAGGATGTTGATCAGGCTTTTGATGAAATAACTTATGGTAAAGGTGGTCAGGTTGTTTCAATGATTGCCTCATATATGGGTGATGTGAAATTCCGTGACGGTGTTCGCCTTCATATGAAGCGTCACCCACATGGTAATGCATCAACTGATGAATTCTTTGCAGCCCTTGGCGATGCTGCAGGTGATAAGCATATTGTTAAATCACTTCAAAGTTTTGTTGATCAGCAAGGCGTTCCAATTGTTGATATAAAACGCAAAAATAATGAATTTATCGCCAGCCAATCACGATATTCGCTTTATGGCACGAAATTGAAACCACAAAAATGGGAAATTCCGTTTTGTGTGCGGCAAAATGAAAATAAAAACTGCGTAATGCTTAATGACAAAGCGCAAAAACTAAATATTAAAAATGATGTTTTTGTGCCAAATGCTGATGGTCTTGGCTATTATCGTTACAATCTTGATGAAGCTGATTGGCGTAATCTTATTAATGCATCGAACCAAATTAAACCTGGTGAAGCATTGGCAATGATTGATAGTCTATGGGCAAATTTCCAAGCGGGCAAAAATAATGTTGATGACTTATTGCTTGCTGCACAAAAGCTTGCTGATAATAAAAATTCGAATGTTGCGTTAAATAGTGCCTATCGCCTTTCAGGCCTAAGCCAAAAGGGCTATGTGAGTGAAAGCGCCAAACCTGAATATCAAAAATTTATTCGCAATACTTATGGCCCCAAATTGCAAGCGATCGGAAGTGAAATATCACTCGGTAAATATGCAAGTGATGACCCTGATTTGCAAAAATTGCGCGCCCAATTAATCGCACTTGTTGCCGATGATGGTGATGAAAAAGAATTGAGAAGCAAACTTAAAAATGGCGCATTGGAATTTTTATCAGGCAATGAAAATTCAATCGACCCAAGCATTGCCAATATTGCTATGAATATTCTTGGGCAAGAGGGTGGCATTGAAATTACAAAAACCCTTTTTGAAAAAATGAAAAATACCAATGACACAATGCAAAGGGGCTATTTTCTCTCGGGTCTTGTTAGCGGTAAAGTTGAAAGTGCAAAATTTCTGATTGATAATTTCAATGATGGCAAATTGCGCGCTTCTGATAAATTGGCAATTCTTAGTGGCCTTATGAATAATTTGGATACACGCGATTTTACCTATGAATGGTATAAGGTGAATTTCAATAAATTATCAAACTCAATTGGTATTTTTTCGGCAAGTTCATTAACGCAAATGCCGGCTAATTTCTGTTCAGTGCCCAAGGCTGATGAACTTGAAAAATTATTGCGCAAAAAAGTTATTGCCGCAGGGCGCGGCGAGCTTGGCTTCAATCGTATGATTGAAAGCGTAAAATCATGCGGCAAATTAAAAGAATTGCAGCAAGAAAAAGTAACCAAGGGTCTTATTAAAGCAACAAATTAAAGATAAATCTCAAACGGGCCAATAGTTTTTGGTTCAAGTTTTTGACCATTATATAATTTTGAAAATGGCGCACTTAGCATATCGGCATTTGATGTTTTAAAATGCGGTGCGCCAAAATTTTCAATATTATCGGCAAGTTTTTTTAAGGCATCGGCATCTTGCTCAATGACTTTAAATAAAAACAAACGAACTAAAATTTCTTTAAGCCATAAAGGCCCACGATATTTCGCCATTGAAAACCGCACCATAGAGCGCATTCGATTTTCAGTTTCAGGGACAAACCAAATTGTAACGCAATGCTGCAATCCCTTTTGTCCTTCCCATCTGCCTTGGAAGCAGATTGGCGGGTAATAATGACCGATTGATTTGGTTCTTTTGCCTTCTAAAAACTTACTCATGGCGCCAAAATCGGCATCTTGGATATATGTCGCGGCAAGTGAGTTTTCAAATGTTTCAATGCTTTGCAAAACTTTTTGGCGCTTGTTTTTATTTCTAATAAAACCATCATGAATGAAATTGGTGTGAAATGGGTCAAGCACATTATCAAGGGCATCAAAAACCCGCGCTTTTGAAGGTTTTAATTCCCACCAGAATGAATCAAAATTCTCATCATCTGGCATTTGTGGAAAACCTAAACTTGGTTTTGAATTATCAAGGCGCACAAAAACCGCGCCCCATTTAATTTGAACCTCAAGGGTTTCAAGCGAATATTTGGTTAAATCGCATTTACCAATCCCTGGAATATTGCGGCATTTCCCGTTTTCAAATTCCCACCCATGATACGGGCAAACCAAGGCATTATTTTCAATTCTCCCATCTGATAATGGGTAATTCCGGTGCGGGCATCTATCAAAAGCTGCCATGATTTCATCATTTTGCCGCCAAATAACAATTGGTTTGCCAGCAATCATACGCCTTACAGGTTTGTTTTTAAGGCTTTTCAAACTTATAAGTGGAATGAAGCAACTTTCTAATTGCGATGGATAGCTCATTTATTAGCTGCCTTAAGAATTTCATTTTCAAAAGAGCGAAGGGTTTTGGCAATCACCGAATAACCAAAA
>CAZKYS010000035.1:0-21081 GCA_964557085.1 uncultured Caulobacteraceae bacterium | reverse complement strand
GTATAACTCGTCCAGTCCTCCACCGTAGGTGGAGGTTTTTTCATTAGAACAAAAGCCCAAGGGAAACCTTGGGCTTTTTATTACCTTTAGCCCTCACCTTGCTGCAGGTAGGCCGATATTCTGAGGTCTTCGCCCGAAGAATTCGGGGGTGGGGATTATTCAATGCGTTGAACGAAATTAATTAAATTAGGATAGTTTTCTATGCTAGTAAGTTGATCCTCATTTCTGATATAATTATTAATCGAATAAAATACTCTAAATAGCAAACTATTATCTGACCTTTCTATATTGTTTCGTTCTTCAAACGACATGTTTAATATTTTATCTAAAGTTGAAAAATATTCTTCAGGAGTCACTTCCATCACACGGCTATCAAAACTATGGCCCCAAACTTTGAATTTAATAATTTGATTAAAAGCATAATTAAAGTTTTGTAATTCCTTAGCATCTGCAATATCTTCAATTATTAATCGCATTAATTGCGGCAGGAAAATTTTACTTTGCTTCGCTGACGCCGTTATAGTTTCTAATGTTCTAAAAAATTTAAAATAGTTTCTTGGAGAAATTTTATAATATTTGAGGTAGGATAAAATTACTTCCTTGGCAGCTTTATCAGGAAATATATTAGTGTTTAAAGAGTGGGTTACAAATTTATCTAGCGGGATAGAATATTCTTTAATTAGTTCATCAATTAATTTTTCTGGTTGTGGGGTTGCCAACTTATATTTTCTTGAAAAAAATCTTGAGAGGTAACTGTCAGCGGCAAAATCTGAGCCATATAATTTTTTGACTGATTTACTAATTTGATTGTTGTTTACACCTAAAACAAAAACCACCCCCTCTACATCAAATAAGTGTTTGACTTCCTCCAACAACTTAATTGCATATGTTGGACGACATCTGTCTAACTCATCAATAATTATAATAATTGGTGGAAAATCGCCATTCAATGATTGCAAACTTTTAACCAACCCTCTCAGACTTTTTTTCATTTCCTCTATTGAATTCTGTGCTTCTCTAAATTTTGAAATGCGATTTCGCAAATATGACTCTTCTTTAATAATTTCAGTTACTTTTGAAGCGCTTTCAATTGCCGCCTTTTCGGCATCAGCAATTGTTTCTTCCAAGTCAGCTTTTTCTTCTTCAGTATCAATTGAGGTTAAACTATCAGACATTATTTCGACAATTTTCGGCGTGAATAATGCCCCGAGAGCTCTTAAAAAGATGCCTTTTGCCATTAAACCACTAACTTTTTGCGCTTTTTTGATTACCTCTTTATATTTATTCTCGACGATTGGTTCATCTTTAAGATATGGCTTTAAGGCTTCTTCTAAAGTTGCTAAAAGTGCTATTAACGGCTCATCTTGCAAATCATCTTTCCAAGCATCAATATATGCAACAGGGTGTTTTCTCTCCAATTGTTCTTTGAATTTTTTCAGAAAAAAAGTTTTCCCCATTCCATAATCAGCATCAACAGCCAAAACAAAGCCTTTGGAATCTTCGCGTTTATTTGGTCTATTCCAAATACTTTCAATATATGCTTCTAGATTTTCTGCTTCTTCTCTACGTTCGAAAAAATCACCATGCCAAATTTCTTCTAAAGTTTTCACCATTATTTCAAAACCCTTACTTTCATTAAATTAATATTTGGAATGAGTCGCTATGGTTTCAAATAATGTAATTATCCCCCTACCCCATTCCCATCATATAATCCACATTTTTGGGCTTGGCGAAATATATATTTTGATTATAAATAATCGTGCTGCCAAAAATAAATGCTAACATTTGCTAACATTTTAAAGGCGTTATAATTTATAGGGACAAAGGGAATAATATGAAAAAACTTTTATTATCAGTGGTTTTTGCGCTTTCGGTTTCGGGGAATTTGGCATTTGCGCAAAATGTGATGCCAAAGGCGGGGGTGCAGGTTGCGGCGGATGCGACCGCTAATAATGGTTATAAATATCTTATATATTTGCCAAAAGATTATGATGCTAAGCAAAGCAAAAAATGGCCGGTTTTGGTTTTCCTTCATGGTTCGGGTGAACGCGGTGAAGATTTGAATAAATTGAAAGTTCACGGCCCACCGCGCCTTGTAAATGAAGGGCGCGATTTGCCATTTATCGTGATTTCTATGCTTTGCCCTGAAAACAAACTTTACGAAAACCCACGCCTTGAGGCGACATTGAAAAGCGCCACGCGCGGCATTAAAATTGATAAATCACGTCTTTATCTAACTGGTCTTTCAATGGGCGGTATGGCCACTTGGAGTTGGGCGATTGAAAAGCCGCAGTATTTTGCCGCCATCGCCCCAATCGCCGGAATGGCAAACCCGCAAGATGCGCCAAAGATTTTAGACCTTCCAATTTGGGCATTTCACGGTGCAAAAGATGATGTTGTCGCCCTACAGGGGGATCAGGATATTGTCGGCTCTATCCACGAAATTGGCGGCACAAAGGCGAAAATCACAATCTACCCAGAAGCCAATCACGATTCTTGGACGCAAACCTATGCAAACCCTGAATTCTATGATTGGCTTTTAAGCAATGTGAACCCACATCCTAAGAATTTTTAGTTTGAATGCTCTGATTTCCATTTCATTGCGTTGCGAACGCGGTTTTCAACGCTTGGGTGATCATAGAAGAAAAATTCCTCCAAGGCGCTTGGGTTGGCTTTGCGATATTCTGCGGTTTTCAAAAGCGCAGTTGCAAGCCCATCAGGCTCTTTGGCGTGGGTTAGGGAATAATTATCGGCCTCACTTTCCACACTTCTTATTGCGGTGTTGGTGATTGGGGTAAAGATAAACATAATTATTGTTGAAATTGCAATTACGATTGGAAACCCAACAGGGTCGTCCAATTTTGCATCCTTAAGGCCAAATGCATTTGCCAATTTGCCATAATATTTATTGGTAACAAAAAACGCCACAAGCATTAAAAATGACATAATCATCACAAGGCGCCATGAATGACCCAAAACAAAATGCCCAATCTCATGCCCAACAACAGCACGTGTTTCCGCCATTGAGGTTTTTTGAAGCGCCATATCTGAAACCGCAAGGCGCGTTGTGCCAAATGCACCCGCAACATTGGCGGTAACCACACTTCTTTGGCGTGAGCCGTCAAAAACGAAGATTTTATCAGTTGGAACTTTGCTTTCTTGTGCAAGTTTTACAATTTCATTTTTAACCGCACCCTCTGGGAATGGTGTGTATTTATTGAAAAGGGGCTCAACAAAAATTGGCGCAAGAATAATCATAAGCAATACGAAAACACCGCCCGCCGCCGACGCCCAAATCCACCATGATTTTTTTAACTTCCTAAGGAGTGCATAAACACCAATAAAGGCAATCGCCAAAACAAAATTACTTATCAATGTGCTAAGCGCAAATTGACCAAACCAATCGCCAAATGGCTGTTTTGAAAGGCCATAAAAATGCTCACGGTGATAGGATGTAAATATTGTCCAAGGTAGGGTTATTATGGTTTGAATGAATAAAAATACTAATGGAATTATAAAGCTTTTTAAAACTGGCCTTGGACGCTTTGAATCAATTCGCAACGCAATTTTTTGTAAATATCCAGAACGAACAATTAAATAACACGCCAAAAGGCCAATTATAAAATCAAATAGTAAAACCCAATGCCCACCATTGGTATAGCCTGTTGAACGCGTCACCACATCTTGCGGCAATGTCGCAATATAGGCTTGGGTTGCCTGCTCAATATCTAATGCCATTTTTATCTCCCATATTGAAAAACAATATGGGAGGTTTCAAAATTGTCAAATAAATAAATGTTCTAATCTACTCAACAGTTACAGATTTTGCCAAATTGCGTGGTTGATCTACATCTGTGCCTTTGGCAACTGCAACGTGATATGCCAAAAGGTGAATAAGTGGCGAATATACAAATGGTGCAACAAATGGGTGACATTCAGGGGCGCGAACCGCATTTTTGACAGCCCCGCCAGCCTCCTCAATGCCCTTTGCATCGGATAAAAGAGTTATTGGACCACCGCGTGCGGCAATTTCTTGAACATTTGAAATGGTTTTTTCGATTAATTCATCATGCGGCGCAACCGCGATAATTGGTGTGTGTTCATCAATAAGGGCGATTGGGCCATGTTTTAATTCACCCGCCGCATAACCTTCGGCGTGAATATAAGAAATCTCTTTAAGTTTAAGCGCGGCTTCTAATGCAACAGGATATGAAGTTCCGCGCCCAATATAAAGGATTGATTTAGCGTGCGAAATTTCATTTGCCGTTTTTTCAATTTTATTTTCAATTTCAAGCGCTTCACGGATAAGGCGCGGGGTTTCCATCAAAAGCCTTGCATATTCTTGCTCTTGATTGCGGGTGATTTTACCGCGCGCACTTGCTGCCTTGATTGCAACACTTGCCAATGCCGCCAATTGGGCAACAAAAGCCTTGGTTGATGCCACCCCAATTTCAGGGCCAGCCAAAGTTTCCAAAACCGCATCTGCTTCGCGGGCAATTGAAGAAGTTGCAACATTCACAACCCCCAAAGTTGCCCAACCATTTTGCTTGCAAAGCCTTAAAGCCTCTAAAGTATCGGCGGTTTCGCCTGATTGTGAAATGAAAAGCGCGGCGGCGCGCCCTGCGGCAACGGGTTTGCGATAACGAAATTCGGAGGCAATGTCATTTTCGCACGAAAGCCCTGCAATTTGTTCAAACCAATATTCAGCAACACGACCCGCCAAATATGCCGTCCCACAGCCAACAATCCATAATTGGTCAATTGATGCAAAATCAAAACCACAATTTGGAAGTGAAACTTTTTCTTCCAATGGGTCAATATAATGCCCGATTGTGCGCGCCACTGCATCCGGTTCTTCATGAATTTCCTTTTGCATATAGTGGCGATAATTACCCTTTTCCACCGCCGCCGCAGATGCGGCAACAATTGCAAATGGGCGGATAATTTCTTTGCGCGCTTTATCCAAAATAATATATGTTGATTTAGTAATTTCAACCAAATCACCTTCTTCGAGGTAAATTACTTTGTTTGTGAATGGTGCAACCGCAATTGCATCCGAACCCAAAAACATTTCATCATTACCAATACCAACCACAAGCGGTGAACCTTGGCGCGCGCCAATCATAAGGTTTTCATCACCAGTAAAAAGGCAAGCAATCGCAAATGCACCGCGAACTTGGTTCAAGGCATCAATAACTGCGGCGCGCGGCGAAAGGCCTTTATCAAGCGAATGGGAAATTAATTGGGTTAAAACCTCGGTATCGGTTTCAGAATCAAATTTATAGCCTTTAGCTTCTAATTCTTCACGAAGTGTGCGGAAATTTTCGATAATGCCATTATGAACAACCGCAACCTTATCAGTTGCATGGGGGTGGGCATTGCGGGTTGTTGGCGCACCATGCGTTGCCCAACGTGTGTGTCCAATACCAGTATTGCCATGAATTGGATTGGCCTTTAATTCATCTTCAAGGTTTTTTATTTTACCTGCTGCGCGGCAACGTTCGATTTTCTTATCAACTAATGTGGCGATACCTGCCGAATCATAACCACGATATTCAAGGCGTTTTAAAGCCTCTACTAATCTTTGGCTTGCTGCTTCTTTACCAATAATACCAATAATGCCGCACATATAGTTTTTACCTTTTTTCTATGGGGTTTGGCAAATATACCAAAAAAGTTAAAAAGGCACTTAAACTAATGTTGCAAAAAGTAACATTTACATTTCAGGTAAACTAAACCGCACCAATAAAGGGTAAACCACGACCTTTACCGCCATCATCAAGGCCATAGCCAATAAGATATTTGTCAGGCAAAACAAAACCTACAAAATCAGGCTGCACCAAATGTTCAGATGCAGGCTTGGTTGCCAAAAGACAGGTTAAAACTTCTTTTGCACCCTTTGCCTTTAAATAATCCTGCGCGAACGCAAGGGTTTTGCCTGTGTCATAAACATCATCAACCAATAGAACTTGTTTGCCCGTAATCTGGCGCTGTAAATCGGCAAGAATATTTAAACGCCCCGATGAATGACCATCACCATATGATGAAAGCCAAAGAAAATCAGTTTGCAATAATTTCCCATTATCGGCCAAGGCGCGCATAATATCAGCCATAAAAATGAATGCACCCTGCAAAAGACCAATCACAATCGCGTCATCATCAAGCGCAGAAGCAATTTCTTGCCCTAAAATATCAATGCGTTTTTGAATTTCTTCGCGGCTTACAAGGGTTTCATATTCATTTGTCATTTTTAACTTATAGAATGATTAAAAAGAATTTTGAAGATGTGCGACTATATAACTTGTCAAATCTTATTGATTTTTCGCACAAAAGCGATTTCATAAGCAAAAACGGAAAAACACATGCAAAGTGATATCGAAATTGCCCGCGCCGCAAGCCTAAAAAATATAAATGAAATTGCAAAATCAATAAATATTCCTAACGATGCCCTTCATAATTATGGGCGCCATATTGCAAAAATTGATTTTGAATATTTGCAAAATCTTGAACCAAATCCGAATTCAAAACTTATTTTAGTAACGGCAATAAGCCCAACCCCCGCAGGTGAAGGAAAAACCACAACCACAATTGGCCTTGGTGATGCGATTAATGCACTTGGGAAAAAAACTTTGATTGCATTGCGCGAACCATCACTTGGCCCATGTTTTGGGCAAAAGGGCGGCGCGGCGGGCGGCGGCTATTCCCAAGTTGTACCAATGGAGCAGATAAATTTGCATTTCACTGGTGACTTTCATGCAATAACCACCGCCAATAATCTTTTGGCGGCAATGATTGATAATCATATACATTGGGGCAATGAATTAGAAATTGATACGCGCCGCATTGTTTGGCGCCGCGCCCTTGATATGAATGATCGTGCGCTTCGCAATATCAATGTTGGCCTTGGCGGAATTAATGGCGGCTTTGCCCGTGAAGATGGCTTTGATATTAGTGTTGCCAGTGAAATTATGGCGATTTTCTGCCTTGCCAAGGATTTGGCTGATTTAGAAACGCGAATTGGCAATATTATTATTGCTTATAAACGCGATAAAACCCCAATTTATGCGCGCGATATTCACGCCCATGGCGCATTAAGTGTTTTGTTAAAAGATGCGATTGCACCAAATTTAGTTCAGACCTTGGAAAACACTCCTGCACTTATTCATGGTGGCCCATTTGCCAATATTGCCCATGGTTGCAATTCATTGATTGCCACTAATGCGGCACTAAAACTTGCCGATTATGTGGTTACAGAAGCAGGATTTGGCGCTGATTTGGGCGCTGAAAAATTCCTTGATATTAAGTGCCGAATTGGTGGGTTGAAGCCATCAATTGTTGTGATTGTTGCCACAATTCGTGCCCTTAAAATGCATGGTGGAATTGATAAAAAAGACCTTGGACATGAAGATATTGAAAGCCTTAAAAAGGGTGTGGCAAATCTTGAACGCCATATTAAAAATATCCGAAAATTTGGTCTTGATTGTATTGTTGCAATCAATAGATTTTTCCAAGATACCGAAAATGAAATTGCCGCCTTACAAGATATTTGTACAAATCAATTAAACGCCAAATCCTTTATCTGTAGCCATTTTAGCAATGGTTCAAAAGGAACAATCGAACTTGCACAGGCTGTAATCGAGGCCACACAAAAGCCAAGCAATTACGCCCCGCTTTATGACACAAAACTTCCAATCAATGAAAAAATCGAAAAAATCGCCAAAGAAATTTATGGCGCAAAAGATATAAATTTCAGTGATAAAGCCAAACAAAAAATGGAAGAATATACAAAACTTGGCTATGCCGACACACCAATTTGTATTGCCAAAACCCAATATAGTTTCTCAGCTGACCCCAAAAAAATGGGCGCGCCAAAAGATTTCACCTTACCAATTAATGATTTAAGATTATCGGCAGGGGCAGGTTTTGTTGTCGCTTTATGCGGCGATATAATGACAATGCCGGGATTGCCACGAATTCCTGCGGCAAATTCAATTGGCCTTAATGATATGGGTCAAATTGAAGGGCTTTTTTAATGCCCAGTGTTTGAATGTTCATTATGGCTTGGTTCAGCGGGCGCATGTTCAGTTGCGGGCGGGGCAGAATGTTCAGTCTTAACCTCACTTGGCGCACTTGCCCCATGCTCAGCGGGTGCTGCCGCAGCTTCATGAACATTATTTTCAACCGCCGCCGTATCATGCGCGGGCGCAGCTTCATGTCCCGCGCCTTCTGGGCTTGTGCCAAGTAATAATGAATTTTCGCTTTCGCTATGCGTGCTTTTAAGTGCCAAATCTTCTGCGCTTAAATCTTTGGGTGCATCGGCAAAGGCAACAATTGCTTTGATATTTCCATTTGGCGGATTGCGGCGAATTGATTGGAAATTCACAACCTGCCCCTTATCAATAAAGGTTGCATTAGGATCTACAAGCCATGTTGCAACCTGTTTATGCCCATCAAGCAAAGTAATTCGTAAATATGGCAGTGCCTTGGCAGAATTTGTAACATTCTTAACAACGCCCAAAACCATCAAACGTGAGCCCTGTTCATCAACACCAGAGCGCACCTCTATATTCTTAATTTCCAAACCATATAGATTTACAGGCAGCCCAAGCATTGCATAAAATGACGCCGATTTTGGCCATTTTTTTACAATTGAAACCCGATTGCCAATCATAAGCCCCAAAATAACGCCCAAAATTGCAATTGCACCAATCCAGCCCAAAGCAATTGCCCCAATATGGGAGAATTTGATTTTATCATGGGCTTTTTTTCGCATTTCCTGATGCGGAAGGGCTTTATCTTTTGGCGGTTTTTTGAATAAATTTCCAAATCCGCCTGTCTTTTTCTCTGGCCTATCTTGGGTTTCTTTGGTTACTTTTATTTTTGAAACCTGCGGCTGGTCTTTGGCTGTATCAATTGCATCAGCAGGCTTTTGAAACCAATAATGACCGCACGCCGCACAACGCAAATTGCGGCCTTTTTCACCAATTGCAGAATCAGCGACTTCATAACTAGCTTGGCATGATGGACATTCAATTTTCATTTTTAAATATATTCAGTTACCACTCTTAACTTAATTGTATAAACAAATTAAAAGGAATGATTGCCAAATTGGCAAACTATCCTTAAGCCATAGTCGAATTCTTAAAACCTTATTCGCTAAATTAGTCCACAGATGAACATAAAAAACCAACAGTCACCACAGGATAAAAAAAATCCCAATAAACCTTGGGTGAAGTTTGAAAATGTTTGTCTTACGTATAACCAAAATCAACGCAAAGATAATGGGCAACGAACACTTGCACTTGATAATGTAAACCTTAGTTTGAAACGCGGTGGGGTTTATTATTTAACTGGCCCGTCGGGTGCGGGTAAATCAAGTCTTTTGAAATTAATGTATCTTGCACTTCGCCCCACAAGCGGCAAAGTTGAATTATTCGGGCGCGATATTGATAATTTATCACGTAATGAATTGCCCGAATTGCGCCGTGAAATTGGCGTTGTATTCCAAGATTTTAGGCTTTTGCCGCATCTAAATCTTTTTGATAATCTTGCCGTCCCATTTCGTACACGCGGGCAAGAGCCGCATGAATATGAAAATGATGTGATTGATCTTTTGGGCTGGATTGGGCTTTCACATAAGGTGAACCAATTGCCTGAAACCCTTTCGGGTGGCGAACAACAAAGGGTTGCGATTGCGCGCGCCGTAATTTGTAAACCGCGCCTTTTAATCGCCGACGAACCAACAGGAAACGTTGACCCGCAAATGGGTGATTTGTTGATTGATTTGATTATGAAACTTAATCAATATCGCGGTTCAACAATTGTTATTGCAACCCATGATCATGAAATGGTTAAACGCGCCGGAAGGCCAGTTTTGGCAATTGAAGCGGGAAAACTAACCCAATATGAAACCCCGCCCACTCATTTAAGATTTTTTGGAAGGGATAAAGCTTAATGCGGTTTTATTTTTCCAAATTTTTTAAAAATCCATTTTTTCAATATTTTTCCAAATTGCTTGGCCTTAATGAGGTTGCACTTTTACCAACAGATGGAAAGCAAGCGCGCCCACTTACAATTGTGGTTTCAATAATGTGTGCATTGGGATGTTTGGCGGCTTTAAGCGCAAGAATTGGTTTTCGCGCCGCCGATGCATGGACTTCTGAATTAAAAAGCGCCTTAACAATCTTGGTCGAAGCGCCAAAGGATGAAGCCAATATTTTACGCGCTGTTCAAATTACCCAACAAACCAAGGGCGTGAAAAGCGCAAATTCCATGAGCCGTGAAAAGGCCAAAGAGCTTTTGAAAAATTATGGTGCAAATATTGGCTCCCTACTTGATGAATTGCCATTGCCAAACCTTATTGAGGTTGGCCTTGACGCAAATTCAAAAGACACCGCAAAAGAATTGCATGCAAACCTTAGTGCGCAGGGTTTTAAAGTTGAGGTTGATGACCATAGTCGTTATTCAGGTGAGATTGTAAAAACCTCGGCAGTATTGCGCGGCGCAGCGCTTTTGGCGCTTCTTGCATTGATGATTGCATCGGTTGCCTCGATTGCATTTGCAGCGCGTGCGGCATTGGAAACCCAAAGCGAATGCGTGCAAATCCTGCATTTAATTGGCGCCGAAGATGAATTTGTAATTCACGAAGTACAGGCACGCTTTACCCGCCTTGGGCTTATTGCTGGCGCTTATGGAGCAATTGGGGCGGCGGCATTGGTTATTATTGCCAATCTTGTGATGCAAATGGGTGCAAGTGACCTTACATCTGGTACCAAATTATTGCGTTGGTGGGATTTTTGGATTTTGCTTGTCGCGCCATTCATAAGCGCAATCGCAAGCGCATTGGCGGCACGAATTGCAGCGCGTGACACATTAAAAGAGTTGGTTTGATGAAAATCAGCATTGCGACCATTTTTTCAAGAATCTTCTTTATCGCAGGTCTGTTAAGCGCCACATATTTAATTGGTGGCTTTTTCAAATTTGCCGATATTGTTATAAATTCGCCAAAGCCTGATGAAACACTTTATGCCGATGCTATTGTTTCATTAACGGGTGGATCACGCCAAAGACTTACCGAAGGCGTCAAACTTCTTGAACTTGAACATGGAAAGCGGCTTTTGATTTCCGGGGTTTATAAAAACGCAACCCAAGAAGAAATTCGTATCGTAACGGGCGGTTCCAAAGAATTATTTGATTGCTGCGTTGATTTAGGGCGCGTGGCAACCGACACAATCGGCAACGCCGAAGAAGTGCGCGAATGGGTTGAAAAAAATAAATTCAAAAGCATCATTCTTATAACCGATAATTATCATATGCCCCGCAGTGTGCTTGAAATAAAAAATGCAAATCCTGACCTTATTATCAAACAATATAGCGTTAAGGCGGGTTCATATATTGCAAAAAAATGGTGGGAAGATGAAATTGAATTTAAAGGGCTTTTGAACGAATATTCAAAATATGTGGCGGCGCAATTAAGATTAATGCTTAAATTCAACCCCAAAAAAGATTTAAACAAAACTGATGGTGAAAAATAATCATGAAAAAAATCAACCCAATAAATGCCTTTTTGTTTAAGATTTGGTTTGCTGGCTGTGTATTATTCGTTGGCGGTTTTGGGGCAATTGGGGTTTTGTTTAACCGTGATTTCGCAACCAAAGTTACAAATGCATGGGCGCGTGCATCACTTTGGGGCCTAAAAAATATTGCGGGTGTGGAAATTGAATTGCGTGGTAAAGAAAATCTGCCAAATGGCGAATTTTTTATTGCGGGAAAACATCTTTCAACCCTTGATACGCTTGCGCCATTTACTTTTACCAATACGCCGGCCTTTGTTTTCAAAAAAGAATTATTCAAAATTCCAATTTTTGGCTGGTATTTAAAAACCGCGGGTATGATTGGAATTGATAGGGATGGCGGCATGAGCGCGCTTAAATCAATGGTTGCCGAGGCCAAAAACCGCCTTTCAGAAGGCCGCCCACCACTAATATTCCCTGAAGGCACACGCCAAGATTTAGATGCCGCACCCGATTATAAACCTGGGGTTGCGGCAATTTACGGAATGCTTGGAATACAATGTGTGCCTATGGCATTGAATACTGGTGTTTACTGGCCCGCCAAGGGTTTTCCGACCCATTCTGGCAAAGTTGTTTTTGAATTTTTACCTGCCATAGAAGCTGGCCTTAAACGCCAAGATTTTATGACACGCCTTGAAAATGCCATCGAAACAAAAACTAAAGAGCTTATAAATGAAGCAAAAACTTCATAATCCAAATGCACTTATAATTCCTTGGGCAATCGCCTTCTTGGTATTTTTTATATATGCATTTTACTGGAAAAATACCGCCCAAAAAATTGAAGAAACCATAATGGCGCAAAAGGGAAAATCCTTTGATTTCAGCCATGTTGATGTTGAAGGCTTCCCTATAAGATTTAGCGTAAAATTAAAAAACTTCACCAAACCAATAATGGGTCAAAGCCTTCATATTGATGAAATAAATGCCACAACCCGCCCATTATCCCCCCAATTATGGACACTTGATAAGGTTACAGGCATAAGCCTAAATAATTCTGTCCACCCAAAAACCGACATAGTCGCCAATAATTTATTGGCAACAATTCATTTTAATTACGGGGCAAATTTGCCAAGGTTTCAACGTATCTCGGTTGAAATTGACAATTTAAATTTTAAAAACGGCGAAAATGCAAAGGCATTAAATAATCTAAAAATTCATTTTTTAGGTGATGCGAAAAATAATGCCTATGGCTTTTCTTTTGAAGGCCAAGGGCTTGGGCAATTTGAACCATTTGCAAGCGCTTATCTGGACCCGCAAATTTTACGCGGCCTAATTATCAATGCCAATTCCTTTGATAGTGGTTTTGAAAATTGGAAAAATAATAATGGTCAGATTGCTATTAAATATGGCGTGGTAAAACTAAATAAATGGGGCATTTTTAATTCTGGCGATTTTACAAATTTGAATGGGAATATCAATTTTAACAGCCAAAATAATGCCACTGGAATCATTGATAATGCGGCACAAATAACATTATTCTCTGGAAATAAAATCAATATTCCAAATTTCAAAATTTACGTTTCAAATTCGAAAATTGATATTCAAAAATCATTATCATCGATAGATTTAGCGAAAATAAGCGCCAATTAGAAATTTATAATGCATTTTCATATATATCTATTGCATTAAAGTTGGAATTTTTGTGTCAATCCCAATTGACTCATAGTCTTAAAAACTATATTGCCACCCACTCTTATACCCCGCCCTTTTGGTGCAGGGGTGTTTTTACATGATTTTGTATGGCGCTTGTGCGCAATTTGAAAGGTTTTCGCGATGTTCGCGGTTATTAAAACTGGTGGTAAACAATATAAAGTTACCGAAGGTGACAAACTAGTTGTTGAAAAACTAGAAGGTGATGCTGGTTCAAAAATTACTTTTGACCAAGTTCTTATGGTTGGCACTGATAAAGGTGTTAAAGTTGGCGCCCCTGTTGTTGCGGGTGCAAGCGTAACTGCGGAACTTGTTGAAACTTCACGTGGTGATAAAGTTATGGTGATCAAAAAAACTCGCCGTAATACTTATCGTCGTCGTCGTGGTCATCGCCAAACTGAAACTTTGGTAAAAATTACTGCTGTAAACGCATAAGGATTTTGAGATATGGCACATAAGAAGGCTGGTGGCTCGTCACGTAACGGTCGCGATTCAGAAAGCAAACGCCTTGGCGTTAAAAAATATGGCAATGAAAATGTAGTTGCTGGTAATATTTTGGTTCGCCAACGCGGAACTAAATTTTATGCTGGTGCCAATGTTGGCATGGGCAAAGACCACACTTTATTTGCAACTGCAAATGGTGTTGTTGAATTCCGCCGCAAAGCCAATGACCGCGCTTATGTATCGGTTGTCCCGGCACAAGCTGCTGAATAATCACAGCTGCCAAAATAATTCAAAAAAGGGGCGGCTTCGCCCCTTTTTTTATTGAAAAAACATGCGCGTAGCGCATAAAGCAAAAAAGCAAATTAAAAACGCCGGGCCGCCCCAAGTTTTTAATTTTCCATTTAAATCCAACTTGCTGAGCGAGGAGCGAAGCGACGAGGGTGGCAAGTTGAAAAAATGAAATTTCTAGATTTAGCAAAAATTACGGTGCGTTCGGGTGATGGTGGTAATGGCTCCAAATCATTTCGCCGTGAAAAATTTATCGAATATGGTGGCCCAGATGGCGGCGATGGCGGTAAAGGCGGCGATGTAATAATTATTGCTGCGGATGGTTTAAACACATTAATCGATTATCGCTATCAACAACATTTTTTCGCTGGCAATGGCGAAAAAGGCGGTAGCCGTCAAAAACATGGCGCCTCCGCCGATGATATGATTCTTAAAGTTCCCGTCGGCACTGAAATTCTTGATGAAGATAAAGAAACCATAATCGCCGATTTAAGCAAACTTGGTCAAAGCATAAGAATATGTAAGGGCGGCAATGGTGGCTGGGGCAATATCCATTTCAAAGGCCCAGTGAACCAAGCCCCTGATTATGCAAACCCTGGCTTACCGGGCGAAGAAAAAATTATTTGGCTGCGGCTTAAATTAATCGCTGATGCAGGACTTATCGGCCTTCCAAATGCAGGTAAATCAACATTTTTGAAAGCGGTTACATCAGCTAATCCAAAAATCGCGGCCTATCCATTTACAACAATTTATCCAAACCTTGGTGTTGCAAGTTTGGGCGCTGATGCACGTTTCATTATCGCCGATATTCCAGGGCTTATTGAAGGTGCATCCGAAGGTATTGGCCTTGGAACACGGTTTTTAGGGCATGTTGAACGCTGCGCAATTCTTTTGCATCTAATTGATGGCACAGAAGAAGATGTTGCAAAATCTTATAAAGTCGTTCGCAAAGAGCTTGAAGCCTATTCAGATGTCTTGGCGCAAAAGCCAGAAATTGTGGCACTAAATAAAATTGATTCTTTAAGTGATGAAGAAATCAAGAAAAAGAAAAAAGCCTTAGAAAAAGCATCAAAGCAAGAAGTTCATACAATTTCGGGCATCGCGCAAAAAAATGTTCAACAGGTTTTGGCGCAAATGTTCAAAGAGGTTAAAATAACCCGCGATGAAATTGCAAAAGAGCAAGATGTTCAAGAAATTGATGAAGGTTGGCAACCATAATGAAATTAAAAGCCGCAAATCGAATTGTTATTAAATGCGGCTCTGCGCTTTTGGTGGATTCGCAAAATGGCATTGTGCGCAATGATTGGCTTTCAAGCCTTGCGCAAGATATTGCGAATTTGCGTGCACAAAAAAAAGATATTCTAATTGTAACTTCGGGCGCAGTTGCCCTTGGTCGCAAGGCTTTAAAACTTAAAAGCGGCAAATTAAAACTTGAAGAAAAACAGGCCGCCGCCGCAACTGGGCAAGCACGGCTTATGCAGGCATGGCAAGATGCCCTTGGGCAGTTTGATATTGTTTGTGCCCAATCACTTTTAACCGCTTATGATACCGAACGCCGCCGTAATTGGCTTAATGCGCGCGCAACATTTGAAAGCCTGTTTTCACTTGGCGCAATCCCAATTGTTAATGAGAATGACACAATCGCCACCGAAGAAATAAGATATGGCGATAATGATAGATTGGCGGCGCGTGTGGCGCAAATGATTGGCGCCGATGCCTTGGTGCTTTTAAGTGATATTGATGGGCTTTATGATGCAAATCCACGCGAAAACCCAAATGCCAATCATCTTCCAATAGTTTCACAAATCACCCCGCAAATCGAAGCAATGGCGGGTGGGGCAAATTCAACATCAGGGGTTGGAACAGGTGGAATGCGCACCAAAATTGATGCGGCAATAATTGCAACATCTGCGGGCGCAAATGTCTATATTGCCGATGGGCGCGAGCAAAACCCTATTGCGCGTATCTTAGATGGTGAAAAACACACAATTTTCACCGCCCATACCGACCCAAAAGCTGCACGCATTTCATGGCTATCCCACAATCTTAAACCACAAGGCGCATTCATTATTGATGCGGGCGCAGTCAAAGCACTTAAAAAAGGTGGCAGCCTTTTGCCAGTTGGCGTTAAATCAATTGACGGCTCTTTCGAGCGCGGGGATGCAATTGCCATTAAAACCGAAGATGGGCAAATAATTGCACGCGGCCTATCGGCCTATAATTCGGCGGATGCGGCAATGATTATCGGCAAAAAATCCACCGAGATTGAAGAAATTTTGGGCTATTCAGGCCGCCCTGCCTTGGTGCATCGCGATGATATGGTTTTAAATTAATTTTCACGCAAAAATCTTGCGTTTTTTAACTAAATTGTTCATTAGATTAAAAATGACTTCTGAAAAAAAGCAAAATCCCGAAGATATTTCCCAATTGCGCGCCCGCATTGACGAATTGGATGCCCAAATTGCGCATCTATTGGTTGAACGTACCGAAATTGCGCAAAAGGTTGCGGCTTCAAAAGCCAAAGATGCCAAACTTGCGGGTGAAGAATTGGGCTTTGGTTGGCGTCCAAAACGCGAAGTTGAAATTATAAGACAAGTTTTAAGGCGCGAACCAACATTGGGTAAGCGCCTTTCCTATATGGTGTGGCGCGCAATGATTACACGCAATCTCGCCAACCAAGCGCCAATGGGCGTTATTTGCGTTGCAAAATCCACCGCCCCAAGCCGTATTGGCTTTGGTGCCGCCGTAATCCCGCAAATCGCCGATAGTGCGATTGACGCCATAAAAATTGCCGAAGATAAAGAAAATCTAATCCTTTCGCTTCCTTGGCCTGATGAGGATCAAGATTGGTGGCTTGAAATTTTAAAGCCGCAATTTCAAGATTTAAAAATCAATATGGCTCTTCCCCATATCGAAGGCATCGCGCCAGAGGCTTTGTGCCTTGCCAAAATTACGCCACTGGAAACAGGCAATGATTATTCAATTATCGCCACAAAAAGTGAAAATCCACCAAGTGATAAAGCAAATAAAATAAGCCAAGGCGGCGGTTTTTATCTTTGGAATTTAATGGGTTTCCATGAAAAATTACACGATGTGGCAAATGGTGTGCATTTCCTTGGTGCATATTCGATTGTCTAATTAATTTAGATTGATATAAAGCGCGCAGAGGAAATTTTAATATGCGCCCAGAACCAATTAATAATATACTTGATATTGTGCCGTACAAAGGCGGTGAAGCCAAAATTGAAGGCGTTGATAAGGTTTATAAACTTTCGTCAAATGAAAACCCACTTGGCTTTTCACAAGCTGCGGCGGATGCATTTAAAGAAGCAAGCACTGAATTAAATATCTATCCTGATGGTGCGCATGAAGAATTAAAAAATGCAATTGCCAAACGTTATGGCATTGATGAAAATCGCATTATCTGCACCAATGGATCGGATGAAGTGTTTCAACTTTTGGGACGGGCATTTTTAAACCCTGGTGATGAAATTATTCAATCTGAATATGGCTTTTTAGTTTACCGCCTCATTGCGCAGCAAGCGGGCGCAGTTTGCGTATCGGCAAAAACCAAAGACTACCAAACCCAAATTGATGCAATTTTGGCGGCAATTACGCCAAAAACCAAAATTATCTTCATTGATAATCCGTCAAACCCAACCGGAACTTATGTTAGTTTTGATGAAATCAAACGCCTTCATGCTTCTATTCCATCAAATATTCTTTTGGTTTTGGATGCGGCTTATGCTGAGTATGTTAGTGCCAATGATTATTCATCGGGCATTGAATTGGCGGGCGAATTTGAAAATGTTTTGATGACACGCACTTTTTCAAAAATTCACGGCCTTGCCGCGCTTCGTATTGGTTGGACTTATGGGCCACAAAGAATTATTGATGCTTTGCAACGTGTTCGTTCACCTTTCAATGTTTCACTTCCGGGGTTAAAGGCGGGAACTGCGGCAATGAATGATGGTAATTTCACCCAAGCATCTGCCGCGCATAATCAAAAATGGCTTGGTGAATTAAGTCAAATAATCAATGAAATTGGCCTTAAAGCCATTCCAAGCGTTACAAATTTCATCATGATTGAATTTAAAGATGCAAACCACGCCGATGATTGTGATGCTTTCTTAAAAACCAAAGGGCTTATTGTGCGTAAAATTGGGGCTTATAATTTGCCAAATTGTTTGCGGGTCTCAATTGGAACTGATGATGCCAATGGGCGCCTTATTGCTGCATTAAAGGAATTTATGGGCAAATGATTTTCAACAAAATTGCCATAATCGGTATTGGTCTTATCGGATCATCATTGGCACATAAAATCAAAGAAACAAAATGCGCGGGTGAAATTGCGCTTTATGATTCTAATGAAAATGTGCGAACCCGCGCCAAAGAATTAGCTTTGGGCGTTGTTTATGATGATTATCACGGCCTTTTAAAATCTGCCGATTTGGTAATTCTTTGCACCCCATCGGGCGCAATGGGCAATGTTGCCAAAGAAATATTACCATTAATGGAAAGCGGCGCAATTTTATCGGATGTTGGTTCGGTAAAGGCGGCAATTATAAATGAAATTCAAGAAATTTTACCGCCATCAATCCATTTCGTTCCCGCCCACCCAATCGCAGGGACAGAATTATCAGGGCCAGATGCGGGTTTTGCAAGCCTGTTTGAAAACCGTTGGTCAATCATTACACCACTTGAAAACGATAATGACGAATACAAAACAGCTGTAAAAAAAGTTGAGGAATTTTGGCAAAAAATGGGTGCAAATGTTGAAAATATGACACCTGAACGCCATGATTTAGTCTTGGCAATGACAAGCCATATTCCGCATTTAATCGCCTTTTGCATTGTTACAACCGCCGAGGATATGGAAAATCTTACCGAATCCGAAGTTGTGAAATATTCGGCAGGTGGCTTTCGTGACTTTACACGTATTGCGGCATCCGACCCAACAATGTGGCGCGATGTTTTCCTTTTGAACAAAGATGCGGTGATGGAAATTTTGGGGCGCTTCTCCGAAGATTTAACCGCCCTTCGCCGTGCAATTCGCTGGGATGATGGCGATACATTATTTGAAACAATCACAAGAGCAAGAAGAATGCGCAAAGAAGTTATTGACGCTGGTCAAGATAATGACAAACCAAATTTCGGGCGAAATTAAAGGTTTTCTTTTGCAACTATAATTGCATTTTTAATTGCTGTTTGCGCCTGTGGGCTATTGCCCCAGCAGCTTGCACCAATATGCGCAGCAACCATTTTACAAATAAATTCAGGCGTGGATTGTGAAAGAATTTCAAAATTAAAAATACCAATTTCTTCAATCCTATCAATCACTTTGTCGCCAACAAATTTTGCAGCGCGTAATTTTTCTCTATCTTGTGGTGTGAATTTCATATTTTTTTATACGTCAATTTGCCACATTTTTCAATTAATTTACTTTTACTTGCGAATATGCTAATGTAATGACATAAAGGTGCTTATTGAAAAATCTAACTATTAAAACCGAAGACAAAGAAATCATGGCGGAAGAGGCCTCAAGCCTTTTGCTTGCCATGGGCAATGCAAAGCGCTTGTTGATACTTTGTAATTTATTAGATGGCGAATTAAGCGTCAATGAACTTGCCAAACTTGTAACCCTAAATCAGGCGGCATTATCACAGCATTTGGCAAAATTACGCGCCTTAAAACTTGTTGCCACCCGCCGCGAGGCACAGCATATTTATTATCGCCTTGCATCTAATGAGGTTTATCAGGTTTTAGAAGTTTTAAACCGACTTTATTGTTCTGTTGAAGGTGGAATGAAGCGCGCCTGCTAGGTTTTAAGGCCATTACCCCAATATAAATCATTTACTATTTTGCCTTTATCCTTAGGCTCATCGATTAGTGTGCGATAGTGTTTTTCTTTTGCCGCTTCAATCATTTCTTTATCACCACGGCTGTCGCCATAGGCGGCAATAATTTCTACATCACCAAAATATTCATATATGCGATTTACTTTTTCCTGTGCACGGCAATTAGGGCCAAGCATTTTGCCAGTTAAAATATTATCTTTAACTTCAAGCTTGGTCGCGATTACATTTTTTATGCCAAGTTTATTGGCAAAAGGAATTAAATAATCTTCGAGTGAAGCTGAAACCATGGCAATTTCATGCCCTGCGACCTTATGCCTTTCTATTGCTTCTAGGGCGTCGGCGCGCAAGATTTTTTCATATATTTTTGAAAATTCTGTGCAGTTGTTTTTGTATTCATCAATGTTCTTGCCGCCTAAAAATGCATTTAAAATATGATTTTTAACTTTATCGCGGCTATTAATTTTCAATACATATAACAAGAAATATGGCAATAATAACAACAAGTTAACGATAAATCCCCAATTGCTTGTTGTTGACCTTAGGAACAGCATAAAAGAATCTGTGAAAGTAATTGTGCCATCGACATCAAAAGCGGCGATTTTCTTTTTCAAAACAAATTCCCTTATAATTTCCTAGTTTTTCAACGCTTTTTGTCGATTTTCGTCGTATTTGCAAGACTAAATAACTTGACAAAGATTAGCTTTTAAAAATAAGCTAAAGTCCGAGGCTAATTTTGGTATGTCACTAACACCAAATATCATATTTGAAAGCGCATTTGACGATGAGCTTTTCTACGAATTACCAACACGTATTACGCGTGCTTTCGATGCGCGTTCTATGATTTTTCATCTTGTCTCCAAGGATGGAAATCATTCTGTTGCGGCAAATTCAGGTTATTGGCCAAAAGAACAATTAGATGCATATTCAAAAGACTTTGTTGACAAGGACATATTATGGGGCGCGCGCGCAAATCCGCAAAATCTTGACAGGGCTTGGAACATTATTGATGGCCTAATATCACGCGAAGAATTTGATAAAAGTCAGATTGTAAACGAACATTATAGAAAATTTGGTGATGACTTAACTCATGCAATGGGCGGTATTTTTAATACTAGTCGTGGGCAAATGGCAATAGGGATACATCGCGGCAAAAATAGCGAACCATTTAGCGTAAGTGAAGTTAATCAATTAAATAATTTATCACCAAAATTGATTAATATGCTTATGACACGGCAAGAAATTGCCAAGACAAAAAATAATAATCTAAT
>CAZKYS010000034.1:15396-21293 GCA_964557085.1 uncultured Caulobacteraceae bacterium | reverse complement strand
GGCAAACCTGTAATCGCGGTTTTATCGCATGGGCGCGCTTTGGCGCTTTCTGGGGCGGTTAAAAATGCAAATGCAATTTTGTGCGCTTGGTTCTTAGGCTCTGAACATGGGAATGGTTTAGCGGATTTGATTTTTGGTGATTATGTGCCTCAGGGCCGCCTTCCAGTCTCCTTCCCTGTTTATTCTGGGCAACAGCCATATTATTACAACCACCGCCCGACAGGTCGCCCACAAGGACCAAAGGATGAAAGATTTTACAAAGCGCGCTATATCGAAACCGATAATGTGGCACTTTATTCATTTGGTCACGGGCTTTCTTATTCAAAAATTGAATATAGCAAACCAAGCCTTAGCGCTAATTCATTGAATTTCACCAATTCAATCCGTGCAAGTGCAACAATCACAAATAAAGGAAACCGAAAGGTTAAAGAAGTGGTTCAGCTTTATATAAATGACAATGTTGCAAGCCTTACCCGTCCAGTTCGCGAGTTAAAGGGGTTCAAACTTGTTGAACTTGCCCCGGGTGAAAGCAAAGAGGTTAGCTTTGAAATAAGCGCAACCGACCTTGCCTTTATTAATCACGACCTACAAAGACGTGCGGAAAAAGGCGGTTTTACATTATGGATTGCACCAAGTTCGGTAACGGGCGAACCGATTGGGTTTGAATTGGCTTAGTTTTTATCTTCCCCACGTTTGGGGAAGATAAATTACTAATCCTTACGCATCATAAACAAACCAAAGCCGACCATTCCAATGGAAATGGTGATTAGCAAAACCACCATCCCTAAATGAGAATTTTGAGCACCAAAAAGAATATTGCCTAAATCTGGCCCCCATGTACAAAAAACCCCTTTGGCAGGTTTGCTATGTGCAATGTTAGAACAAAAACCATCAAGGTTTTTGTTATTTACGATTATAATAGATTGCACGATTGGAATTAATGCAGCGAAAAACCAAACATAAATTAGATTACGATTATCTTTTTTCATCCATTATCCGTGATTAATACTTGCCCTTCCCACGATTAATGGGTCTGGGTGGCCGACATTATGGCCTGATTTACCAGTATATGGTAATTTGGTCATAACATAGCGCATTGTATTTAATCGTGCACGTTTTTTACAATCGGATTTGATTACAATCCATGGGCTTTCGGATGTATCAGTATGAAAGAACATGCTTTCTTTGGCTTTCGTATAATCATCCCATTTGTCCAATGATGCTTTATCAATTGGTGATAACTTCCATTGTTTTAATGGGTGAAGTTCACGCTCTTTAAACCGCCTTCTTTGTTCTTCACGCGATACAGAGAACCAGAATTTAAACAAATGAATTCCCGAGTTTACCAATTGACGTTCAAACTCAGGGGTTTGGCGTAAAAATTCTTTGTATTCGGCATCGGAGCAGAAACCCATCACGCGCTCAACACCCGCGCGATTATACCAAGAGCGGTCCATAAGCACGATTTCACCTTCAGTCGGAAGATGTTTAACATAACGTTGGAAATACCATTGCCCTTTTTCCTCAATGGTTGGTTTTTCCAATGCCACAACACGCGCGCCGCGTGGGTTTAAATGTTCCATAAAGCGTTTAATTGTGCCGCCCTTACCTGCTGCATCGCGCCCCTCGAATAATATTACAACTTTTTGACCGGTTTCTTTCACCCACGCCTGAAGCTTCAAAAGTTCAACTTGTAATTTATATTTTTGCTTCTCGTAATTTTTACGAAGCATGCGGTTTTTATATGGATAAACTGCATTACGCCAATCATCGACCAAATCATCATCAGGTGATGCAGGAATGCCGCCTTCTAATTTATTCCATTTTAAAAGGTTAGAGCGAATTGCAATTGCATCATCCGCCGATGCGCCCTGCAAAATGGCTTCAATTGCTTGCAAAGCCTCTGGCGCAGTTTTTGGGCGCGGTTTGGCGCGATTAACAATGTCTGCTGCCGCAGTAATTTTCGCATCAACTGCCGCGTCAATAGACTGCGTAACAGCTGATGTTTCAACCGCTTTTTTTGTGGCCGCTTTTGAGCGGCTTGAGCTTACCGCAATAGTTTTTTGTTCTGGATTAATATTGTTGTCTTTTACGTTTTTATCCACATTCATCCCCGTTATTATTTGTAAAATGTATATCACAATTTTGTTAAATTTTAGGAACTTTTAGATGAGACAAATCGTAGCAATTAAAATTTCAAGGAATAAATTTCTTCTTTTCCAAAACCACTCAAATCAACCTTTATCTTTTCAATCTTATTGATAATTTCGTTATCTTTTATTTCTGGAGATAGTTTTTCATAAAAATCAGAACCCATAATTACTTGGGCGCTTAATTCTTTGCATAAATCTTGCAATCGACTTGAGCGGTTAACGCAATTTCCAACAATTGCATAATTCATATTACGATCTTTGCCTATTACACCGCAAATCACCGAACCATATTCCAAACCAATACCTATTTTTAGCGGTTCAAGGCCCTTCTTTTGCCTATTAATATTCCAATCATCGACTTTTTTAAATATGCTTTTTACGCATTCGAATGATCTTAATATATCATCATCCTTACTTATTGGCGCGCCAAAAACCGCAAAGACTGCATCGCCAATATATTTTTCCAATGTTCCATTAAATTTGAATACTTCGGTTTCAACCAATGAATGAAATTCATTTAATGTATCAAGAACTTGATTGGGTTTGTGATTTTGGGCGAAAATTGCATAATCACGAATGTCGATGAACATTGATGTAACCTTGGTTTCTATTCTTCTTCCTTCAATGCTACCTGCCTCAATTTCGTGAACTATTTTCGGCGAAAAATATTTGGATAACATTTTACGCTTCAAATCTATTGTGAATAAAGTCTCCAATGTTTTTCTATTGTAACCAGTCGTGAATGAAAAACCAATTGCCATAACAAAAGTTACAAAAACGGAATCTATCATCTCATTGGCATTAATTTTTTTATTGCTTTGATTGACAATATTATCCAAACAATTTGCGAAAAAGCCATTGAAATTATTGTGGTCTGCGAAAAAATATAATGCTTCGACAAAGAGATATTGAAGTATCCATAATATCGCTATCAGAAGCGAAGCAACCCATGCGTAATATGATGAAGATGCGAATAGTGAAAATAAAAATACACACCAAAGCCATTTAAATTGCTGGGTATCATATAGCATTAATGCCTGATTTCTAAAATCTTCTGAAGTCAAATCAAACATTAAAAAATTTGGAACACTTTTGTACAAAGCAAGAAGAATTATATCTATAACTACAGTCCAATATTTATATATTGGCTTATATGTATTTGTCCGCGACCAATATACTTGCATTATTGCAGTTGGCATGAAGGCTATTTTGAAGAACAAATCGAACGCTAATTCTTTTAAACTAGCATTTTCAAAATAGAATCCTGATTGTGGAATTGGAATTATAAGCCCTAAAAAAATGCAAATTAATTTTATTATTGCTATGCGTTCGAATGTGATTTTCTCGTTTTCAATCAGCAAATCATTATATTCGCTAAATTTCATTCGGTGCCCCTCTAACCGATTAAATTGCATTTAATACACTAATTTAATCTCGTTGATAGGCTATATTGTTATCTCTTTTGATAAGCAATAGAATAATTATAGTGACAAATACTGTATATATTCATGACCAAAACCGCGTAGATTAGTTTTCACCTTTTTGATTTTATTGAAAATTTCAGTGTCTTTAATTTCTGCACCCAATTTTTCATAAAAATCAGAACCCATGACAACTTGTGCATTTAATTCTTTGCATAAATCTTGCAATCGACTTGAGCGGTTAACGCAATTTCCAACAATTGCATAATTCATATTACGATCTTTGCCTATTACACCGCAAATCACCGAACCATATTCCAAACCAATACCTATTTTTAGCGGTTCAAGGCCCTTCTTTTGCCTATTAATATTCCAATCATCGACTTTTTTAAATATGCTTTTTACGCATTCGAATGATCTTAATATATCATCATCCTTACTTATTGGCGCGCCAAAAACCGCAAAGACTGCATCGCCAATATATTTTTCCAATGTTCCATTAAATTTGAATACTTCGGTTTCAACCAATGAATGAAATTCATTTAATGTATCAAGAACTTGATTGGGTTTGTGATTTTTCGAAAAAATCGCATAATCACGAATATCAAGGAACATAGATGTAACATTGGTTTCTATGCGCCTATTTTCAAGACTGCCACCTTCGATTTCATGAACAATCTTGGGCGAAAAATATTTGGATAACATTTTTCGTTTGAAGTCTAATGTGAATAGATTTTCTAAAGTTTTTCTATTGTAGTTACTTGTGAAAGAGAAGCCAATTGCCATAACCAAAGTTACAAAAACGGAATCTATCATCTCATTAGCATTAATTTTTTTATTGCTTTGATTGACAATATTATCCAAACAATTTGCAAAAAAGCCATTGAAATTATTATGACTTGCGAAAAAATATAATGCTTCAACAAAAAGATATTGAAGTATCCATAATGTTGCAATCATCAAAGACGCAACCCATGCATAAGATGATGATGATACGAATAGTGAAAATAAAAATACACACCAAAGCCATTTAAGCGCTTGTATGTCATATAGCATTAATGCCTGACTTCGAAATTCTTCAGATTTAACATCAAAGATAAGAAAATTTGGAACACTAGAATATAAAGCCAAAAGAATTAATTCTATTATAACAACCCAATATTTATAAATTGGCTTATATGTATTGGTTCGCGACCAATAAACTTGCATTACGCCAGTTGGTATAAAGGCGATTCTAAAGAACCAATCAAACGCCAATTGACTAATACCCGCCTCATGAAAATATAGGCCAGTTTGCGGGACAGGAATAAAAAAACCAACAAAGATGCAGATTAATTTTATTATTGCTATTCGTTCAAATGTGATTTTTTCGTTTTCAATCAGCAAATTATTATATTCGCTAAATTTCATTCGGCATCCCCTCCATGACCGATAGAATTAGTTTCGATGTGTGTTTATATAAACGCTTACCCTATAGTTTATATTGAAAATAGATACAAATTAATTCATTGAAAGTAATATTTAAAATAATTTATAAAATGCAATTACAAAAACTGACCTTAAAAAATAAAATTTATGACGCAATTATAATTGGCGCTGGTGCTGCGGGTCTTTTTTGTGCGGGCCAATTAGTTAAAAATGGCAAAAGTGTTTTAATCCTTGAACATAGCGATAAGGTTGGCGCAAAAATTCTTATTTCAGGCGGTGGGCGTTGTAATTTTATCAATCAAAAAGTTACGTTTGAAAATTTCGTTTCAAAGAACCCACAATTTGCCCGCTCGGCTTTATCGCAATATCTTCCACAAGATTTTATAAAATTGGTTGAAGCCTATAATATCCCCTATTATGAAAAGACTTTAGGGCAATTATTTGTAAACGAAACTGGAGGCGCCAAGAAAATTTTGCAAATGTTGCTTGATGAATGTGATGGCGCAAATATCAAAACGAATTGCGAAGTTTTGGAAATTGAAAATAATGAAAATTATCATATTTCAACCTCAATTGGTAATTTTATCGGCGAAAATTTGATAATTGCAACAGGTGGCAAATCCATACCCAAAATGGGTGCAACTGGATTTGCTTATAAAATTGCACAACAATTTGGAATTGAAATTATCGAACCATCCCCTGCCCTTGTGCCTTTGGTTTTTACTGGCGATAAGTTTAATTGGATGAAAGAATTAGCAGGGGTTTCATTTGATGGCCGCGTAAAATTCGGCAAAATAAGTTTTGATGAAGCTATTTTATTCACTCATAAAGGGCTTTCTGGGCCTGCAATTTTACAGATTTCAAACTATCTAAATTCTGGTGATATTTTCCATAT
>CAZKYS010000034.1:0-15296 GCA_964557085.1 uncultured Caulobacteraceae bacterium | reverse complement strand
CACTTCCAGTTTCAGGCACAGAAGGTTTTGCCAAGGCAGAAGTTACAAAGGGTGGCCTGCAATTTTACAGATTTCAAACTATCTAAATTCTGGTGATATTTTCCATATTGATTTTGCACCAAGTCATAATTTGGCGGATTTTTTGATTGATGCCAAGGCAAAACAACCCAATTTGAAACTTTCAAAAATCTTATCGGAAATCTTACCCACGCGTTTGGCATCGTATTTTGGCAATGAAGAAATAATCGCAAAAGCAAAAGATGCCCAATTACGCGAACTTGCACAAAAACTTCATAATTTCCCACTTCCAGTTTCAGGCACAGAAGGTTTTGCCAAGGCAGAAGTTACAAAGGGTGGAATTTCCACAAATGAATTAAATCAAAAGACTATGGAATCAAAAAAGCAAAGTGGATTATATTTCATTGGTGAATGTGTTGATATAACTGGATGGCTTGGTGGTTATAATTTTGGCTGGTCTTGGAGCTCGGCATTTGCTTGCGCTAAAGCAATATAAAATAAAAATACAAATATTACTGTATAATTTTATTAATCACTTACATAGCATCACTTGCAAAATTAATATTTGGCAATAGTTTGGAATAGCAAATCAGGACAATAAAAGATGAAAAAAACTTTATTCAAGAAACTATTCACAACTTTAACAATATTTTCAATTGCCTTAATTCCAATTTTCTCAGCCGCCAAAGCATCTGCACAAACTTGGAGTTGGAACGCAAAAGTCGAAAAGCCAGCAGATGGCAGTTTCATTATTGTGGCAATGCCTGAAATAAGCCTTTCAGAATTAACCGTTAGTGGCATGAAAGATCCAAAGCCTGAGTGGTCCGATAATGCAAAAAAATATCTTAGCCAAAGCATCAAAGATGAGCTTGAAAAGAAAAAATACAAAATCAGCAATTTTGAACCTGATGCCAATAGCAATCCTGATGCAATTCAAGTCTTGAAACTTAATAAAGTCGTTTCGGCGTCTATCTTCCTTAATGAGCAATTACCAACCAAAAAAGGTAAATTTGAATGGACATTAGGCGAAGATGTAAAACTTATTGTTCCTTCCGACATTCCTGAAAATGAAAAGCCAAAATATGCTTTGTTCATTGAAGTTGAAGGGACATATTCGTCTGCGGGTCGCAAACTTATGACTGCGGTTGCATTAGTTGGTGGCGTGGGCGCTACAACTGGTGCAGGTCAGGCGGTTCGTGCCACTTTAGTTGATTTGAAAACAGGGCAAGTTGTTTGGTATAATCTTGATATTGTTTCATTCGCAAAAGATATTAGAACTGCCGAAGGCTCACAATCTGAAATTGTGGAATTATTCAAAAAACTTCCACTCTAATCAATATCTATTTGATAAAATCACCATGAAAAAAGCCTTATTATCACTTGTTTCATTATCAATATTGCTTCAGCCATTGTCATGTTATGCGCAAGATGCAGACGCGGCATTAAAAGCCAATATAAATTTATCAAAAGATAGACCGCAAAGAATTGCGGGGCAAAAACCTGTTGAAAAATCTTTAGAAGATGGCATTTGGGTTGAAACTGCAAAAGCCGAAAAAGAGGCCAAAACTTCTGGCGAAAGAACATCTTACAAAGAACTTGAAAATTATGTCGGGCAAATAGTTGTGAAAATCATCCCTGAATATAAGGATGATATACGCGTTTATGTTATGGAACGCCCATTTTTTAACGCACAAATGGCGCCAAATGGTTATTCCGAAGTTTGGACAGGATTAATGCTTAGGGCGCAAACCGAAGATGAGTTGGCCTTTGTTATTGGTCATGAAGCAGGGCATTTCTTACACTCGCATTCGATAGATGCATATGAGGATTTAAAAAAGCGCGCCAATACTGCATTGGCCGCATCAATATTAATTCAAGCAGTTGCAATCGCGGCAGCGGCAAATGCAGGCTCAGTAGGCAGCGCACAAAATGCGCTCGATATTGGTAACGGACTTTCAAATATCGTCTATTTGGGCACCGTCGCCGGCTTTATGAGTTATAATAGGGATAAAGAAGAGCGCGCCGATATTTATGGCGTCCATTATGCAACAAAGGCAGGTTACAACAAAGATGCGGGCGTAAGATTATGGGAAAAACTACTCGCGATTACGGCGGCATCTGATTATAAAAAAGTACGTGATATGCCAACGCGCGTGAATATTTTTGGTTCTCATCCTTTGGAAAAGGAAAGAATTGATAATATTTCAACCTATGTTGCAAATGTAAAAGGCCTTAAATCTGCGCGCAGCGCCGATGAAGAAAAAGCCGCAAGATTAGAATATAGAAATAAAATAAGACCTTATTTAGAGGTCTGGCTAAAAGATGAATTACGGCGCGAGGATTTTGGGCAATCAATTTATATAATTGGCCTTTTATCACAAGATGGTCAAGATTTGGGGCTTTTGAATTTCTATAAAGGCGAAGCATTAAGATTGCGCGCTAAAAACGATGATGTCGCAAAATCATTAGAGGCATTCCAAGAATCTTTAAAATACCCTGATGCGCACAAAGATGCATATAAAAAAATTGGCGACCTTTATCGCAAAAATGGCGACAATCAAAAGGCCCTTGATGCATATAAAAAATATGTAGAAAAAAATCCAAATGCCGATGATACATGGATTATCGAAGATTTAATTAGTCAAATTTCAAAAAAATTATCAACTCCAACAGGTGCATAAATGAAAATAAATTTTAAATTAGCCGCATCAATACCTCTATTATTAATTACAAGTGCATGTGCATCGATAACACTTGCCCCTGCTGGCTCTTATAAAAATGAGCAGGAAGTTACATTAGACAGGGATTGGTCAGATTTAAGCCCAGTTAGTTATAATAATAAGAATGTAAAAACCCTTACTATTGATGGCCCTTTGCTTAATCTTGTTTATATTTCGCAAGGCTTGACCGAAAAAGACCCTTTATTCATCGGCCCTGAAGGTGATACAAGAAACCATGTTGCACCGCGCCCTAAAGATAATATGTCACTTACTGAGCAAATGGAATTTGTCACAAGTTCTGTTTCTGAACTTGGCTTTCTAAAGGTTGAATATGCGTCACCAAAACCAGTTAGCGTTGCCGATACAAAAGGTGTGCGCTTTGAAATTAATGCAAAAACCAAAGAAGGCCTTGATACAAAAGGCCTTGCACAGGCGATTTCAAAAAACGGTAAGAATTATTATATCGTCTATATAGCGCCAAAAATCCATTATTTTAATGCCAATAAAAATAATGTGATTTCAATTATGGACAGCCAAAAATTACCATAAATTATGGCCATTTAACCATTGGCGGCATTGATGACAAAATAGATTCAACATTGCCGCCAGTTTTAAGGCCAAACATTGTGCCCCTATCATAAAGAAGATTGAATTCAACATATCGACCACGTCGAACTAATTGTTCTTCACGTTCCTGATGAGACCATTCTTCATTCATTCGTGTGCGAATAATTTTTGGATATATATCTAAAAAAGCGCGCCCCACATCTTGGGTAAAGGCAAAATCATTTTCCCAATTGCCACTATCATGGTGATCATAGAAAATGCCGCCAATACCACGCGGTTCACTGCGATGGGGCAAATAAAAATATTCATCGCACCATTTTTTATATTTTGCGTGATATTCGGGTGAATGCTTATCACATGCCACCTTCATAGCTGCGTGAAAATCAATTGCATCAGGGAATTCCTGGTTTCTTTGATAATCAAGGGTTGGCGTCAAATCTGCACCGCCCCCAAACCAGCTTTGAGTTGTAACAATCATTCGCGTATTCATGTGAACCGCAGGGACGCGTGGGTTTGTCATATGGGCGATTAGTGAAATTCCCGATGCCCAAAAACGCGGGTCATTTTCACAGCCTTTCATATTTTTCGCAAATTCAGGCGAAAATTCACCCATTACGGTTGAAACATGAACTCCAACTTTTTCAAACAAACGCCCATGCATAATAGACATAATACCACCGCCGCCATTGGTTTGGCTTCTTTTCCATGGGCTTCGGGCGAATTTGCCAATATTTTTGCCATATAATTTATGGTCTGCCTCAAGTTCCAAATTTTCAAATTCAGCGCAAATCAAATCCCGCAAATTTTCAAACCACGCACGTGCTTTGGCTTTTTTTTGTTCGAATGTATCAGTCATAACAAAGTTTTATTGAGAACTGATTGCAAATACAAGTAGGCATTTCAACTTACCCAAAACTGGGAATATGGATAAATACTCTTTAAATTGGAATCAGATTTCAAACTATAGATTTTTTTCAAAATTCAATTTTATTTTGATAAAAATGCTCTACTAAAGGGCAAAGCGCCAAAAAGTCGCAATATTTTTAATATCCCTTTATTTTAAAGGCTTTTTTCTTGGTGGCGGCAATTAAAGTTTGCGAATAAACAGAAAAAAGCTGCAAAATAAGGCAAAAGTTTGACATTCTTAAGTCTAACCCGCTTGAAAGTCTTGAAATAGAGGGCTAATCGAAACCCACAAGGGGTGGATTGGGTTTAAAACCTGCGACTACCCTTGCCTGTTATTTTTCGCGTTTGTGATACGTTAAATTTTAGGTCTTAGATTTAAAATTTCACTTATCACAATCTTTATCTGGAGTGTTATGGAATTGTCTGACAGCTCTCATACAAACGGCCATGAAGGCCAACCTACCCGCCGTGACATGCTTCATGTAGCGACTGGCGCAATTGCCGCTGGTGGTGCTGCAATGGTTGCATGGCCATTAATTAATCAAATGAACCCTGCGGCCGATACATTGGCTTTGGCGTCAATTGAATTTGACCTTTCAACTGTTGCCGAAGGTTCGCAAGCAAAAGTTATGTGGCGTGGTTCACCACTTTTCATCCGCCACCGTACGGCTGATGAAATTGCACGCGCTAAAAAAGATGATACTGCAACTATGCGCGATCAGCAAACTGATGCGGACCGTATCAAAACATCTGATGGCAAACCTGGTAACCCTGCTTATTTGATTATGAAAGCGGCGTGCACGCATTTGGGTTGTATCCCTGTTGGTGTTACTGAGGCCGGTTATCTTGGTGATTATGGTGGTTGGTTCTGCCCATGCCATGGTTCGCAATATGATACTTCGGGCCGTATCCGTCAGGGTCCTGCACCGAAAAACCTTGAAATCCCGCCTTTTGTCTATTTGTCAGACACCAAAGTAAAGATTGGATAATAAGATGAGTGGTCCTTCTAAATATATTCCAAATAGTGGGTTTGAAAAATGGCTTGATCGCCGTTTACCACTTATCCGTTTTGCCTATGACACTATGGTTGATTTCCCAACCCCAAAAAACCTAAATTATTGGTGGACTTTTGGTGGTATCTTGGCAATTTTCTTGGTAATCCAAATCCTTACCGGTATCATTTTGGTTATGCATTATGTGCCGCATATTGATTTTGCTTTCGCTTCTGTTGCGCATATTATGCGTGATGTGAATGGTGGTTGGCTTGTGCGTTATATGCACATGGTTGGCGCATCTTTCTTCTTCTTGGCGGTATATATTCACATTTTCCGCGGTCTTTATTATGGATCATATAAAGAGCCACGCGAATTATTGTGGGGCCTTGGCGTTATTATCTATCTTTTGATGGTTATTACTGCATTCATGGGCTATGTGCTTCCTTGGGGTCAGATGTCATTCTGGGGCGCGACTGTTATCACTAATATCGCATCTGCTATCCCTGTTGTTGGTGAGCATATTCACACATGGTTATTGGGTGGTTTTGCGGTTGGTCAACCAACATTGAACCGCTTCTTATCATTGCACTATTTGATGCCATTCGTAATTGCGGGTGTTGTTGTTCTTCACATTTGGGCGCTTCACGTTCCTGGTAATAACAACCCAACTGGTGTTGAAGTTAAAGACGTGGAAAAAGAAACCCTTCCATTCCACCCATATTACACAATCAAAGACGGCTTTGCAATTTTGATTTTCTTGATGGTTTATGTTGCCTTTGTATTCTTTGCACCAGAGGCATTGAATCACCCTGACAATTATATTCCTGCGAATGCACAAGTAACACCAGCGCACATTGTTCCTGAATGGTATTTGTTGCCATTCTATGCAATCTTGCGTGCGATTGACTTTGATATCTTGTTTATTCCTGCAAAACTTGGCGGTGTTATCGCTATGGGCGGCGCAATTTTGATTTGGTTGGCTTTGCCACTTTTAGATTCTTCTAAAATCAAATCTATGCGTTATCGTCCATTGGGTAAAATCTTCTGGTTCTTATTCTTGGTGAATTTCGTTATTCTTGGCTTCTGCGGTGCAAATATCGGTGAACCTTGGACAACAATTTCAAAAATTGGCGTTGTATATTATTTCGCTTATTTCTTGGTAATTTTGCCAGCATTGGGAATTTATGAAAAACCTAAAACGCCACCTGCATCAATTGCAGATTCGATTTCTGGCGCACATTAAGGGGTAATGAAAATGCGTAAAATTCTACTTACAACTATTCTAACCCTTGGTTTGGCTTCTTCTTCGGCTTTGGCGAATGAAGGCGGTCACAAACTTTTGGATGCCCAAGGTAGCTATAATGGTATTTTTGGTCGCTTCGATCGTGCACAAGTGCAACGTGGCTTCCAAATCTATAAAGAAGTTTGTTCTTCTTGCCATTCAATGAAAGAATTGCACTATCGTAATTTGGGTGAAAAAAATGGGCCATATTATGACCCTAAATTCCCAAATGCCAACGACAATCCAGTAGTTAAGGCAATTGCCAAAGGCTATAAAGTGAAAGACGTTGACGCAAATGGCGCAGAGATTGAACGTGAAGGCACACCTGCCGATGCTTTTGTAAGCCCATTTGCATCTGATTATGATGCAAAAGCAGCAAATGGCGGCGCTTTACCACCTGATTTGTCTGTAATCACAAAGGCACGTCATGGCGGCGCAAATTATGTTTATTCATTGATGCAAGGCTATAATAAACCTGTGCCACATGATGTAAAAGTTCCTGAAGGAAAAGTTTACAATCCATATATCGCAGGTGGCATTATTGGTATGCCTGAACAGCTTACTGATGGTCGTGTGACTTATGCTGATACGCCTGAAAACAAAGGTGTTAAAGCAACATCTGAACAACAATCAGCTGATATTGCTGCATTCTTGCAATGGGCATCAGATCCTCACCAAACGGAGCGTAAATCTGCTGGTCTTGCAACAATGCTATTCTTGTTCATTTTTGCCATCTTTACTTGGTTCTCTTACCAATCTGTATGGCGTAATGTGAAACATTAGAGGCTCTCACTTTGCCACCCTCGCCGCTTCGCGGCTCACTCAGCAAAGTGGATTCAAGCGGACAATAAAAATCAAAAAGCGTAGTTTTTGATTTTTATTGACATGATATTTTAAAAAGCCCGAACTTGGTTCGGGCTTTTGTTTTTCTTATTACTGTATTATATCATATTTATATTTATCGTTATAAGAGAAAGAAAATGAAAACCAACCAACTCAACAAAGGAAACCTTACACGTCTTATGTATTTCGAAAACAAACGTGGATTAATTGATGGCGTTACAGCAAGAATAGGTTGGGCGCAGTTTTCCAAAACAGGTAAAAGCATTAAATATCGTGGGCTTGAATTTCAGAGCTGTAAAGGCAGGGGAAATTACGCAAATTATTTTGAAACAATATCAGGTGATGAATATTGGATATCTGGTGTAAAAAAAAGAGGCAGTAATATTCATTATGCTGAAAAAAACGTTCAATGCTTAGTGGATGAGGACGCCAAAGAAGCCTTAAAAGCCCTACGTGAAATTGCCGTGAATACATGAGAGTTACCAAACAAATATTAATGACAGGCCCGAACTTGGTTCGGGCTTTTGTTTTGTCGCATTGACGTTGTGGGTGGTTGTTTTTATTGGTGGGGTGTGAGGTGATTATGTCGGAATGGGTTTTGGGGATTATTGGGGGTTCTGGGCTTTATCAAATTGATGGGCTTAAGGGTGAATGGGTCAAGGTTGAGACGCCATTTGGTGCACCCTCTGATGATATTTTTGTTGGGGAGCTTGAAGGTCAGGAAATTGCATTTTTACCGCGTCATGGGCGTGGGCATATTTATACACCAAGCACAATTAATTACCGCGCTAATATCTATGCTTTAAAATCACTTGGGGTTAGTGATATTCTTTCGGTCTCTGCGGTTGGTTCGCTTAAAAAAGAATATGCGCCGGGGCATTTTGTTTTTGTTGATCAATTCATTGACCGCACTTTTGCACGTGAAAAAACCTTTTTTGGAAACGGCCTCGTTGCCCATGTTTCAATGGCACATCCAATTTGCCCGCGCCTTTCGCAAATGGCACAATTAAGCGCAATAGAAGCTGGCGCACACACGCATAAAAACGGCACTTATATGGTTATGGAAGGCCCGCAATTCTCATCAAAAGCAGAATCAGAGCTTTATCGTTCATGGAATTGTGATGTAATCGGCATGACCAACATGCCAGAGGCCAAATTAGCACGCGAAGCACAAATCCCATACGCAACAATTGCCATGGTCACCGATTATGATTGTTGGAATGAGGAGCATGATCATGTTGATGTTGCATCGGTTGTCAAAATCATGCACGAAAATTCGGCGCGCGCAAAAGATACAATCAAAAACCTTTCCCGTCTTTTAGCGCAAACCCCGCGCACGCCATCAATAATTGATAAAGCATTGGAAAATGCAATCATTACGGCGCCCGATGCGCGCGATAAAGGAATGCTTGAAAAACTTGCTATTTTGCTTTCTTGATTTGCGGCCTATCTCCTTCAAAATCAAATCTATTTTGATGATTGAATTTTAGACCATTATTTTCGAGGCTTATTCTATCCAAAATTTGCAAGATTTGGCTATCATCAAATGAATGTTTTCCTGATGTTACAAAAACCGCATCCATCGCAATATTGGCCTTTTTTGCATTATCTTCAAGCATTGCACCATGCGCCACGGGAATGGTTTCATCTTCAAGCCCATGGACAAGAACATAAGGCTCATCAAGCTTTGTAACCGCCTTTGCATTGTCAAATGGGTCGGCAATAAGCATTTTGCCATAAAATGGAACGAAGGCATCAACATTATAAAATGTGCCATAAGTAACAACCATATCAAGCTTGTTACGAAGTGCTAAATCAAGCGCGACTGCGCCGCCCAATGAGTGCCCGAAAACAATGATTTTGCGATCACCGGCAATTGATTTGGCATATTGATAAAATGCATCGGCATCCATTGCCACACCCTTTTGCGTTGGCTTACCTGGATTTTGTGAATAGCCACGCCATTCGGTGCTTATTACGCCGAAACCAGCATCAGTAATATGGCGCATATATTTTAAAACACCGCGCGCACTTGATGCATTACCATGAAATACAAGAAGGATTGGCTTGTCGCCCTTTGGGGGAACATAAATGCCCTTTAGTTTTAATTTATCGGCGGTTTCAACTTCTATAAATTTGGCATCAGATGTTAATTCATCAAGACTTAATGCCTTGGTCGGCGGTTGAAAAATTGCATTTCGAACAGGGTTTGCACATGCACTTGTGGTGATTAAAGTTATGGCCAAAAACGCCATAGGAATAATTCTTCTTTTCATTATCATACCTTTTAAAAACATAGTGCAAGTTTCGGAGCGTTTTTCAAATGAAAATTGATTAATCCACACAAAAAGGAGTTTTCAATGTTTCAAATCCAACCACTTAATTACGAAAAATTCGCGCCATATTTTAATATGGATAATAATGAACTTGGGCTGAATAAGGGCATAATTACAAAAGTTGCAGCGCCCCTTTCCTATCCATGCCGTATAAGTCTTGATTTTGGTGAAGTGGGCGAAGAAATATTGCTTATTAATTATAATCATCATGATGCAAATTCGCCATATAATTCAAATTATGCAATTTTTGTTCGCAAAAATGCCGAAGAAATTGAACTTGAGCCTAATGAATTAGCACCAGTTTTTAAAAGAAATTCACCAATTGCCCTGCGCGGTTTCGATAAAAATGGCTTTCTACAAGCCGCAGAGATTGAAATGGGGCCAAAGATTGCAAATAATATTGAAAAATTCTTTGAAAACCCGCAAATAGAATATATTCATGCGCATTTTGCGGCCTATGGCTGTTATGCGGCAAAAATTGTGAGGGCTTGATGGAAGATAAAATTATAAAAATCGCCCAATATATTTGCCAAAATTGCGACGAAACCCTGCCCCTTTCCTTCCTTGCAAGAATGGCAGGGCAAAGTCCAAGCTATTTTCAAAAAGCCTTTAAGGTACAAATTGGAATGTCACCAAAAGAATTGCAGAAAACCGCGCGAAAAAAAGTTTTCAAAGAACATTTGAAAACTTCAAATAATATTATTGATGCAATTTTTGCCGCAGGCTTTGGTTCAACAAGCCGTGTTTATGAAAATATTGACGCTATTGGAATTAATCCAAAATCATACAAAAAGGGCGCAATGGGTGAAATAATTTATTATTCAATCAAACCCACCAAAGATTTTAAAATCCTAATGGCCGCAAGTGAAATTGGGGTTTGTGCGGTTGAAATTGGCAATGATGAAAATGCTTTATTTGCGGGCTTAAAAGATGAATTTCCAAACGCACAATTAAAACAAACCAATGACAGCCAAGAGCTTAATGATTGGCTTGATGCTTTAATTGAATATCTTAATCATAATGGTGTGCGCCCCAATTTGCCGCTTGATTTGCGTGGAACGATTTTACAAGAGAAAATTTGGCGCTTTTTAACCCAATTACAAAAAGGCGAAACAATATCTTATGGTGAGCTTTCAGATAAAATTGGCCTTAAAAGCGGCGCGCGCGCAATTGCCAATGCAGTAGGCAAAAATAAAATTGCCATCTTAGTGCCATGTCACAAGGTTTTGCGCATGGATGGTTCGATTGGCGGCTATAAATGGGGCGCAAAAATCAAAGAAAAACTTTTGCAAGAGCAATTATAATTATTTGTTCGAATTAATCGCCAAAGGCCATTCAACATCAGCTTGTGATAAATGCGGATGTGTCTTTTGGCCTTCTTCACAAAGAATTTTTGATGATTCATTTAATTGGTTTTCAAGAATTTCCATAAATTCATTTTTTGAAAGCCCCGCAGGAATGGGCTTAAGAAATTCATTAATCGCCGTCCCCCGCTCTTTCTTAATATCGCGGCATGACCAAAAAAGGCCAAGATTTGTCGCAACCGGTATAACCTGCCAGCCCGATGCCTGTTGAAGATTGTAAATACCAGATCGATAACGAATTCTTTCGCCAATTTTCACCAAATTGCCTTCAGGGTAAATAAGAACATTGCGCCCTTCTTCATGCGCAATTTTAAATGCTTCTTTGACGCGAATTGTCGATGATTTTGTTACTTTTTCGGCAACAACGATTGCGCCGATATTTTGTAAAACCTGTTTCATTAAGGGATAGGCTTCAACATGGTCACCCACCACAATCGCCAAATCACCAAGCAAACCCATAATCATATAGCCATCGCCCCATGATTGGTGTTTAGACGCTATTATATAAGGCTCATCTTTAGGAAGGTTTTCAAGGCCACGGAATTCAAACGCAATGCCAGCAATATGGCGCATTGCCCATGACATGGTTTTCGCATAAGAAACTGCAAGTTTACGCGAAATTTCGGCGCTTTTAAACATGCCAAGCAAATAAATGGCAAAGCCATAAAATATAGTAATTACCCAATATGCAATATTAAAAATAAAAGATCGCATGCGTTTCCCAATTATTTAGATTTGTCTAAATTCCTTAAAACCCCATTTTTTTGCGGCTTCAAAAAACTTTGCATCATTTTCACCAGTAGAAAAAGCACTACTTAAGACTGAATTATTTTTGTTATTTTCAAGTTTTAGCAAATCAATTAGCCTTTTGGCAATGGCAGAACCTGAATCAATAAAATCAATATTATTGGCATATTTTGCCAAATATTTTTTGACCAATGGATAATGGGTGCATGCAAGTATTATTTTATCAATTTTATCGCCATCACTTTGATTTATGAGACCACGAATTGCATCTTCAATAATTTCAAGGTCTATATTGCCAGTTAAAATATAATCTTCGGCGGCGCGTGCAAGTTTTGGTGGGCCATATCTTATAACTTTCACACCTTGGGCATAATCTTCGATTAATTGATCTGTATAGGCACTTCCGATTGTGCGCGGCGTTGCCAGAAGGCCAATTACCTTGGATTGGCTTAAACTTGCCGCAGGTTTAATCGCAGGTACAACACCAATAACAGGAATATCAACAATTTCGCGAATACGATAAAGCGCGATTGTTGATGCCGTATTACAGGCAATTATTATCGCATCGGCATGTGATGCCAATGCACCATTTTTAACAATTTGTGGAATACGCGCAAGCAAATCTAAATCAGATTTATCGCCATAAGGGAAAAATGCGGTATCGGCTAAATAATCAATTGCAATATTGGCATTTAGTTTCAAAATCTCATCAACAATTGAAAAACCGCCAACACCAGAATCAAAAACCAATATTTTCTTCAAAGATTCGCTTTTCAATTTCATTTCCCTAATCTTGAAATATTAAATTACGGGATTTAGGGTTTGTAAACGTTAATAATGCTGAATTTAATTGTTAAAAGTGATTTTTTTTAACACACGCGCATAATTCAATTGGCTTTTATTATTTATAATCAAATGATTAAAACTATAATCTTATTTATAATATCATCTATTAACATCAAAAAATCCATGTAAATCTATGAATTTAGTGGGCATTTTATGCATAAAAGTAGGAAAAAATTTCACAATATTAACCAGTGCTTAATCAAGTTTGTTAAAAGTGTAATCATAATTTAATGGAGCCCAAATCATGGCCCTTCGCCTAAATGCACTAAAAACAACTGAACTTTCACCTCGCATCGTAGTATTCGGTGTTGGTGGCGCTGGTGGTAACGCCGTTAACAATATGATTGACGACAATCTGCAAGGTGTGGATTTTGTTGTTGCCAACACAGATAGCCAAGCGCTTGCACGTTCTAAAGCTGAACGCCGCATCCAAATTGGCCTTAATACAACCCAAGGTCTTGGCGCAGGTGCAAACCCGCAAATCGGCATGGCTGCGGCTGAAGAAAGCCAAAGCGAAATTATGGAACAATTGGGCGATGCGCACATGGTTTTCATTACTGCTGGCATGGGCGGCGGAACTGGAACTGGTGCAGCACCAACAATTGCGAAAATCGCCCGTGAAATGGGGATTTTGACGGTTGCAGTTGTGACAAAACCTTTCCATTTTGAAGGGCCACGCCGCATGGCAATGGCAGAGGCAGGTTTGGCTGAATTACAAAAATCAGTTGATACTTTGATTGTAATTCCAAACCAAAACTTGTTCCGTGTTGCAAATGATAAAACAACATTCCAACAAGCCTTTATGATGGCTGATAAAGTTCTTCATTCTGGTGTTCGTGGCGTAACTGATTTGATGATTATGCCAGGTCTTATCAATCTTGATTTTGCCGACGTTAAATCTGTAATGTCAAATATGGGTAAAGCCATGATGGGCACAGGCGAAGCAACAGGTGAGCGCCGTGCAATCGATGCCGCAATCAGCGCAATTAATAATCCATTACTTGAAGATGTTTCATTGAAAGGCGCAAAAGCCGTTCTTATCAACATCACTGGCGGCTATGACATGACTTTGTTTGAGTTTGATGAAGCAGCAAACCAAGTTAAATCAGAAGTTGACCCGAATGCAAACATCATCGTTGGTTCAACATTTGACGAATCATTAGAAGGCACAATTCGCGTTTCTGTTGTTGCATCTGGTATTGATGGCAATGCAGCAGAATTGAACATTCCTGATTTGGCGGGTTCACAAAACCGCGTTTCAGCTGCGCCGCATAACACAATTGGTGGCATTCAAACTGTTCGCATCAACCCACAGCCAATTCCACACCCACAAGCAGCGCCGCAACCTGTGTATCAGCAAGCAGCACCGCAACCAATTCCACACCCACAACCAGTTCAACAAACACAATCAGCGCCTATTCAAGAGCCTGTAATGCGCGCTCAACATGTTGAACCTGAAAATCACTATGATACTGGTGCAATTGATAGATTACGTCATGAGGCACAACGCGACCAAGTTCGTTCAAACTATGAACAACCTGCGCCGCGTTATCATGAGCCTGCACAGCAAGAACGCCCTGTTCAAAATGTGCAAGCAACACGTCATGGCGGCGCAAGCTTCTTGGACATTTTCTCAAAACCAAAGCGTGGAAAAAGCCTTGAAGAATCTTTGCAAGATGATGAATATGAAACAGATCAATATGCTGATGATCTTGAAAAAGATTTATCTGTTCCTGCTTTCCTTCGTCGTCAGGCAAATTAATTTTCAAACAATTTGAATACAAAAGCCCGCCAATTGGCGGGTTTTTTGCGTATATTTGTGTGTCATATTTACAATATTTACCATAAAATTCACAATGTAAAAAATCTAAAATAATATAATATTTTGTAGCTGACTCCAACAAAACAAACATAACTAATTGATTGTATTTGTTATTTTATAAAAATTACTTCCTGCAAATTATTGCAAAATGATTTATTACAAAAATTGTCACAATTCGAAACATAGGTTGTTTTGCACGTTATCTAATATTCATACATATGGAATTATAGATTTTTGCGGCTGCACAATTTTGTGCAAAGCAATGTAATTCTAAGGATTAAGATTAAGTGCAATACGAAGTTGTTTCACAATTACAAAGAACGCTTAAAAGCAATATCGAAATTTCGGGTATTGGCTTGCATTCTGGTGTGTCTGCTAATCTTAATATCCGCCCTGCCCCTGTTGATACTGGATATATCTTTATCCGTACCGATATTGAGGCATCAAAAAATCACATTGCGGCGATTGCAAAAAATGTAACTGCAACCCAATTGGGAACTTCAATTGCAAATGTTCACGGCATAAGCGTTGCCACAATCGAACATTTATTGGCGGCTTTATTCGGCCTTGGTATTGATAATGCCTATATCGAAATTGATGGCCCTGAAGTTCCAATTCTTGATGGTTCATCCGATTTATTCGTTGAATTAATTGAAAAAACTGGCACACGTGCACAGGCAGCGCCGCGCAAAATCATTGAGGTTTTACAACCAATTGAAGTTCGCGAAGGTGTTAAATTTGCACGCCTTTTACCAAATGACGGCTTTGAAGTTGAAGTTGATATTCATTTTACTTCACGCGCAATTGGCCATCAAAATGGTAAATTCCAAATTTCAAATGGTCAATTTTC
>CAZKYS010000033.1:4457-21494 GCA_964557085.1 uncultured Caulobacteraceae bacterium | reverse complement strand
GCCGCAGGTTTTTCAATTTTCGCAAGACACGCCGCACGACCTTGAACAATTTGTTTAAGCTCCGCCATATCGTCGGCGCGCTGAACGAATGAAAGCGCAACCCAATCAACGCCCATATCAAGCGCGAAATTCAAGTCTTTACGGTCTTTTTCGGTTAATGCCGAAATTGGTAATATTGCACCCGGAACATTCACGCCTTTACGGTCTGAAATAAAACCACCGCGAATAACCTTAACATCCGCCCAATCTTTACCAAAATCAACAATGCGAACCCTTACCTTGCCATCATCAATCAGAAGGTCGAGATTTTTTTTCATTACCGCAAAAATTTCAGGCTGTGGCAAAGGGATTTTAGAAATATCACCCTCAAAATCGCCAAGTTCAAAGCGGTAAGTTTGCCCATCTTCTAATTTGATTTTTTCGCCATTTTTAAATTTACCAAGGCGAATTTTTGGCCCTTGCAAATCTGCCAAAATTCCTAATGGACGTCCAATTGCAAGTTCTGCGGCGCGAACATTATCAAATGCCAATTGATGATCATCATAAGAACCATGCGAGAAATTCAAGCGAAAAACATCAACGCCAGTTTTTGCAAGTTCCAACACACTATCGGCATCGCGGCTTACTGGCCCTAAAGTTGCAACAATTCTTGTTCTGCGATTACGTATCATGCTTGTTTAAATCCTGCGGCTAATTTTGCATTTGCTTCTATTTTATCCCATTCGCCCTTAAGCATCATTTCTTCGTTGGCAATCCATGAACCACCGCACGCAACAACATTTGAAAGCGCAAGATAAGTTGGAATTTTATCATAAGAAATGCCGCCAGTTGGGCAAAATTGTGCGTGTTTTAATGGCCCTTGAAATGCCTTTAAAGTTCCCGCGCCGCCAAATTGTTCGGCAGGGAAGAATTTAAGAACGCCAAAACCTTCTTCAAGGCGGCTCATAACTTCTGTTGTGGTGGTAACGCCAACCATTACGTCACAATCAAGGTCAATCAATGCCTCTCTAAGGCGGGGGCTAGTGCCAGGGGTTACGATGAAATCGGCGCCAACTTTCATGCAGGCGTCAATATCACCTTCAGTAAGAATTGTACCCGCGCCAACTTTTAGTGCGGGGCAGGTTTCTTTCATTACTTTAATTGCATCAATAGCACATTCGGTGCGAAGGGTTACTTCGATAAATTCAAGGCCGCCTTTTTCAAGTGCAATAGCCAATGGTTCGGCGCATTCAATATTTGGAATGGCTAAAACTGGTATGATTGGATTTTTTCTTAATCTAGTAGCAAATGGTAGCATAGTGACCTCTATATATTCCTTTATTGTGCAAACATTGCTGCACCCTTAAGTGCAGCATATTTATCGTTATTTCTATAAACTGGTGTGTCACGCACATAATTGGTCATTGGGCCAACATTGCGTAATCTTTCTATAAAATCATTTGTCATGATAAATTGTGACAATTGCTCGGCAACGCCGCCAGCGATTACACATCCACCCTGTGCACCCATGCCCAAAATCGCATTCCCACAGAAGGTTGCAAGAATAAGCGCCAGTGTTTTTGCCGCTTCCACCGCAAGTGGTGATGTTAGATTTGCCGCAGCCTCACCAACTTCTGGCGGGGTTTCAAGAGGCGTAAGTTCATTGCGAATTGCGCCAAGGCATTTGTAAATTCGCAATAATCCAGGACCCGATAAAACATGTTCATAAGAAACGGCTTCAAAGGCGCGTGATAAAACACTTAGGATTTCGCGTTCAATATCCGAACGCGGCGCAAAAGCTTGGTGACCGCCCTCGGTTGGTAAAACTTTCCAGCTATTTTCAACGCGCAAAAGCCCCGCCATTCCAAGACCTGTGCCAGGACCCAAAACAACAATTGGCGCGCCTTCTTTGGCATCGGCTTTATTTACCACAATCAACTCACTTGATGGGGTTGCCGGAACTGCCATAGCTTGGGCAGCAAAGTCATTTACAAGCATGACATTATCCATGCTAAATTCTGCCTTTACTTTGCTTGCTGAAACCACCCAATCAGAATTGGTAAAGCGCACTTCATCTGCGCCAGTGACACCGGCAAGTGCAAAAACGCCATTTTTTGGCTGCCCATCAACATCTTTTAACCAATCAGCCAATGCCAATTCAAGCGAACGAAATTGTTCAACAGGGCGAACGCCAATATGGCTTAAATCAATATGGCCTTTTGAATTTTTATGTGCCAATGCAAGGCGAACATTTGTTCCGCCAACATCGCCAACAATTGTTGCGTTTTCTATCATTTTCCACCCTATTTTAATAATTCCTATTTTAACAATTCGTTGAAAATGGTCGCCCCATTTTCGGCACCGCTTACATGATGCCTAAATGGTTCGAATAATTCGCGACCAAAATCGCTTTGATTTTCTTTTACATCTTCATAAATTGGAGTGCGTTCTTGCCATTCTTTATCGTCGACAAGTGCATTAATTATTCCATTTGCATCAATATGGATAAGGTCGCCATCGCGTATTTTGGCGATTGCGCCACCATCTTTGGCTTCTGGCGTAACGTGAATTGCCGCCAATATTTTACCAGATGCCCCCGACATTCGCCCATCAGTCAAAAGCGCAACCTTAAACCCTCTATCCTGTAACACACCAAGCGCAGGCGTTAGTTTATGAAGTTCAGGCATACCAATTGCTTTTGGTCCCTGCCCTTTAACGACAATAACGCCATCCTTATCTAATTCACCATTTTTAAAGGCTTCATGGAATTGCGCTTGGGAATTAAATACACGCGCTTGGGCTTTAATTTCTTGATGATCTTTGGCGACCGCAGAAATTTTCACACAGCCGCGCCCAATATTGCCGCTTACTAATCTTAGACCACCAGTTGGGGCAAAGGCATTTGAAACAGGGCGTAAAACATTTTCATCGCCTGAAACATTTGGCCCATCTTGCCAGATCGCCAAGTCACCATCAAGGAATGGTTCTTGTTTATATTTATCAAGTCCATAACCCGCAACTGTCCAAACATCTTGGTGCGCAAGGCCATTTTCCAAAAGCTCTTTAATCAAAAATGCCATACCACCAGCTGCGTGGAAATGATTCACATCCGCACCACCATTCGGATAGACACGGGCAAGCAATGGAACTGCTTCTGAAATTTCTTCAAAATCTTGCCAGTCAATAATGATGCCCGCGGCTGCCGCCATAGCAGGAAGATGCAGCATGTGATTGGTTGAACCGCCCGTTGCACAAAGCCCAACGATAGCATTCACAATTGCTTTTTCTGAAACAATTTTCCCAATTGGAATATATTCATCGCCCAATTGCGTAATATGCGCCGCACGAATTGCCGCCGCTTTGGTAAGTGCATTTCTTATTGGTGTGTTTGGATTAAAGAAGGCTGATGATGGCAAATGAAGCCCCATCATTTCCATCATCATTTGGTTTGAATTTGCCGTTCCGTAAAAAGTGCAAGTTCCAACATCATGATAGGCTTTGGATTCGCTTTCCAATAATGCTTCGCGCCCGACTTTACCTTCTGCGAATAATTGGCGGGTTTTGGCTTTTTCAGAATTTGAAATACCTGAAACCATTGGCCCTGCTGGGCAAAACACAAATGGCAAATGCGCAAAGCGCAATGAACCAATTACAAGCCCCGGAACAATCTTATCACAAACCCCAAGACAGATTGCGGCATCAAATGCATCATGTGACAATGCAATTGCTGTAGAAAGTGCAACAACATCACGCGAAAACAGGGATAATTCCATGCCTTCAAAACCCTGTGTAACACCATCACACATAGCAGGAACGCCGCCCGCAACCTGTGCAGTTGCACCAACAGAGCGCGCAGCATTTTTAATAATATCAGGGTATTTTTCAAATGGTTGATGCGCCGATAACATATCATTAAAGGCGGTAACAATGCCAATATTAGGCCAACGCCCACCAATTAATTCAACCTTATCCATCGCAGGGCAAGCAGCATAAGTATGCGCCTGATTTGCCGCCGCAAGGCGGGCGCGATGTGGCTTATCACTTTTGTGATTATCAATTAGTGACAAATATTTTTCACGCGAGGCTTTTGAACGCGCAATTATCCTGTCGGTTACTTTTGTAATTAAGGGATGCAAAAGATCTATCCTTTGTGTTTATACCTCTTTATGGCGCCCAAAAGAACGCCAAACCATGATGCGCCGCATCAATAGCAGCTTTAATAGGCATTGAACGCGCATCCCCAGTAACACAATGTTCAAGCACTTCTAATTTATCTTGACCAAAAATAAGCCCAAGCAACATTTGCGTTTCCACAATTGGCGGCAATGTCATTGTAAGTCTATGCGGAAATTTTCCACCTACTTCACTATGGCTTGCGTCAATCGGTGCAATGTTTTGTGCACAATTTTCGTTCAATATTTCATCTAAACCATTTGCGCCACTAAACCAAGAGGCAGTATGCGCATCTGGGCCCATTCCAAGAATAATTGCATCAAATGGGCGCAGGTTTTTATAAATTTCATCAAGATTTTTTGCCGCTTCTTCGATTGTTGCATCATTGGTTTTCATTCCAACAATCTTAACACCCTTTGCATTGGCAAAAGCGCGGCGAATCATTTTTTCATTTGATGCATCATCATTAACATCAACCCATCTTTCATCGACAAGGGCGATTGTAATTTTTGACCAATCAAAATTCTCATTGGCAAATTTTGTATAAGCAGGTTCGGGTGTTGAGCCGCCCGATAATGCAATATTTGCAAAACCTTTGGTTTCAAGCGCATGTTTGGTTGCAACGCTTAAAGCGCCAATTAAAGCATCCAAACATTGTTTACGATCATCAAATTGGAAAATCGCAGGCGCTATACTCATATTGCGCTCCAAGATTTTTTATCTCTATCCATCATCAAATCAGAGGCAAGCGGGCCATCAGAGCCAGCGGCATATAAATGCGGCTCTACTTTTTCGCTTTCCCATGCGTTGATAATTCTATCAACCCAAACCCATGCCGCCTCAACCTCGTCACGGCGCATGAATAGTGAAAGATTTCCGCGAACCACATCCATTAACAAACGCTCATAGGCATCAGGGTAACGTAATGTGAAAGTTTCAGCATAAGACAAATCAAGCGGCACAGATTTCACACGCAAACCACCAGGGCCCGGCTCTTTAATCTGAAGCCACATTTCCATGCCTTCATCAGGTTGAAGACGCATAACCAATTTATTGGTTGTATAATCACCCTCAAATAAATGATGTGGCGGCGTTCTAAAATGCACAACGATTTCGGATTTGCGCGCTGCAAGGCGCTTACCCGTGCGCAAATAAAACGGAACACCCGCCCAACGCCAATTATTTACAAAAGCTTTTAGTGCAACAAAAGTTTCGGTTGTACTTGTTGCTTGCGGTGCACCTTCTTTTGTTAATTCTTCAAGATATGATTTAACCGCCGCACCCTCGACAAGGCCCGCTTTATATTGACCGCGAACGGTCATTTCATTGATTTCTTTTTCACCAATTGGGTCAAGCGCACGTAAGACTTTGATTTTTTCGGTACGAATTGCATCAGCATCCATTGATGCAGGCGGCTCCATAGCTACAAGGCACAATAATTGAAGCAAATGATTTTGCACCATATCACGCATCGCACCCGATTTATCATAATAATCACCGCGTGAACCAACACCAATATTTTCGGCAACCGTAATTTCAATATGATCAATTCCATTGCGTGACCAAATAGGTTCAAATAATGCATTGGCAAAACGCAAAACTAAAAGATTTTGCACTGTTTCTTTACCAAGATAATGGTCGATACGATAAACCCTGTCTTCCGAAAAAACCTCCCCAACCGCATTATGTATCGCGGTTGCAGATTGTAAATCACGCCCCAATGGTTTTTCCAAAACTACGCGCGAATTGTCTGTTGCAATACCTTGCGCCTTTAATGCACGGCAAATTCCGCCAAAAACCGCGGGCGGGGTTGAAAGATAAAATACCCGAACCTTGCTATCATCATCACTAAGTAATTTTTTCATTGCCGACCAATCGGCATTTTCATTGGTTGCATCAATGGCAACATAATCAAGGATTTCCAAAAACTCTTTGAATTTTGGATCATTCGCGTCGCCGCCCGCAAGATTTACAAATCCATTGGTTACATTTTGCAAAAATTCTTCACGCGATAATTCATGGCGCGCAACGCCAATAATGCGGCTTCCTGGCTCAACCTGACCATCACAAAAGCGGTGAAACAATGAAGGATATAATTTCCTGAGCGCAAGATCGCCCGATGCGCCGAATACTACAAGCTCAAAAACCGGAACCGGAATGAAAGCTGCCATTAAATTGTCTCCCTGATGTGACCCTAAAAGCCAGAACGTTTTCAGCACCCATAATCAGAACACGAATTAAATGGAAGCTGTTTTTATATAAATTGTCGCATTAATCTTATTTTGCATGTATTTTCAACAAACATGCACAAACTTAAATCTAGCAAGTTTGTTTTTACAGTTTTTTGCAGCGTAGCACAACCAATAAATAAAGGATTATACTTGAATTAGCGGGATGTAGATGCAAATATTTGCATAAGTGCGTGGCCTTTTTAGCGCATAAATATAAAAAATGTCAAACTTTTGCCGCGTTTTTCCGTTCACATTACATAAACATCAATTGCGTTAAGCGCCATAAATGTTCTAAATAAAAAGTAGAAAAAAGAAATTTTAATGCCAAAACTAGATTTTTTAGAAAAAAACAATCTGATTAATGGAATGCGTAAAAACAAATTGTTTTTTGGCGCTTCTGTGCTTGGCATTTTTTATGCTCTTTCGCCTTGTTTTGCATATGCAGAACCGCGTGCCGTAATTGAAATTAATACGCGTGGTGAATTGCTTGATAAATTAAAGGCGGCGGTTGGTGATGTGCCCGCCCCTGCGCAATCGGTTTATGAAGCGCGAAAACGTGCAAGCCTTGCTGAAACTTACGCTACTGAATTATTGCGTTCCGAGGGTTATTATCAATCGTCAATAACAAGTGATGTAAGCGATGGCGAAAACCCAAAAGCGATATTGAAAATTGACATTGGGCCAATTTTTAAAATTTCAAAAAGCGAAATAGATTGGGATGGAACACCGCCAAACGCACCAACCCAAAACTCTGCAAATGCAGCAATCGGCTTAAAGCCAAACGCACCCGCCCGCGCGCAAGATGTTCTTGATGCAGAAGCGCGAATTCTTGGTGCGGTTTTATCCCAAGGTTATGCCAACGCAACAACCTTGCCTAAAAAGATAATTGTTGATCATGCCGATTTTACGCTTTCGCCAACTTTTATAATTGCGGCGGGTGAAATCGTAAAATTTGGTGATTTAAACTTAGAGGGCAAATCAAAGGTCAATGCAAAATGGCTTGAAAAAATTTCGCCAATAAAGCGCGGTCAAAATTTTGACCCCAAAGCTCTCGCAACACTTGAAAGGCGGCTTTTGGATACGGGTGCTTTTGATGCAATTAATATCGCACTTGCGCCAAAAGATAATGGCAATAATCAGCGCAATATTAATGTTACATTACAAGATAGGGCGCGTTTCCATATTGAAACGGATTTATCTTATAGCACTAATGAAGGCGTGGCATTCGAAGGTCGCCTTGCACGCTATAATCTTTTGGGGCGCGCTGATACATTAATTAACCGCCTTGTTTATGGTGAAATTGAAAAGCGTGTTGAAGGCGAATGGCGCCTTCCACATTTTAGGGCGCCTGACCAAACCCTTGCGGTATCACTTGGTGCATTCATTGATGATACGCGCGCTTATCGTGAAAAAGGCATCGAAACTAAAGCTGAAGTTACACGCAAGTTAAGCATTTCATCGTTTTGGACAGTCGGGCTTGACGCCAATATCGCGCGCACACGTGAACCAAGTTTCTTAAACCCTGCGGATGGTATTGAGCGTGACTATCAATCAATTAATGCACTTGGCGCGTTTTTGTTTGATAAAACCGATAATTACCTTAACCCGCGCACAGGCTATAAAGCCGATTTTAGAATAGAGCCAACATTAATTACAGGCGACGCATCCCTTACCTATGTTAAAATGGTGGGGCAGGCATCATATTATAAAAGCTTTGGTAAATATGATAAAAACGTAATCGCTGCGCGCGCAAGAATGGGCTCAATATTGGGTGGAAAAATCCCAGAGCTTCCATCGGGAAAACGCTTATATTCTGGTGGTGGTGGTTCGGTTCGTGGGTTTGAATATCAATCAATTGGCCCTCATTATAACGACATTAGCAATACACCTGTTGGTGGCCTTTCTTTAATCGAGGCTGGCCTCGAATATCGCCGCGATTTGGGAAATAAATTTGGAATTGTGGCTTTTGTAGATAGTGGAACTTTGGGCATAAATTCAACGCCAGACTTTAAAGAATTTAGGGTTGGGGTTGGCCTTGGCCTTAGGTATGATTTGGGATTTGCGCCATTACGTATTGATATTGGCGTTCCTATCAAACATCCAAATGGCACAAGTTCGTATCAATTCTATGTTGGCGTGGGGCAAAGTTTCTAATGAGGACAATTGCCGCCAAAATAAGCCGCGCCATTATTAGTGCATATGAACGTGCATCAGATACGATAAAACATAAATTCACAAAAAAAGAAAAAATAAAGCAAACGCCCGAAGAAATTGCCGAACAAAAAAAACTTCACCGCCACAGAATAAGGATTATTCACAAACACCTTATTCAAGCACTCGGTTCGGCAAGTGCGTTTTTGATGTTTTTTATAATTTTTGGAACTGGTGCAATTGCCGCCGCGCGCTTTTTTGCCCCCACCTTAAAGGGTCAGCAATTCATTCAAGAACATATTGATGGCGCAAAACTTGGCAATGTTGGAACTTTGCACGTCAAAGGTTTTAAGGGCGATTTTTTTACAAAATTTTCCGCCGATAGTTTTTCTCTTTCTGATAAAAACGGCGTTTGGATTGATGGGAAAAATATCAATGTAGATTGGAATCCAATTTCGCTTTTCATTAGAAAAGTTCATATTTCAAGTGCAACCGCATCACTTGTTACAATCTATCGAAAACCTGAATTTGAAAAATCAAAACGCAAACTTTCCATATCAATGGAAATTGATAAAATCATCACACCAATTGAAACCAAACCTGAGTTTTCAGTGAAGCCTGGATTATGGGGTTCTGCGCTTAGTTTAGAAATAAAACGCAATCAGGACATAAAGGTTGATGGCGCACTACTTAATGCCCAAAGAAATGGTGACAGTGCACTATTTCACATTGTATTACGTGAAAAACACCCATTTGAAGTTAATATAGATGCCCATGAAGCGAATGGCGGCTCTTTATCTGGTATGCTTGGTTTAAATGCCAATCTTCCATTAATTATCAAAGCGAAAATTTATGCCAGTGTTAAAAAAGGCAATGTTGATATTTATGGACAAAATGGCAATGCGCAATTCGCAAAATTCACCGGCGCATGGAATGAAGATGGCGGCAAAATCGATGGAAATGCCAGCCTTAGGGCATCAAAATACACGCATTTCATTGCCAATGCATTTGGCGATAACACAAAATTAAATGCAAACTGGAGCAAGAAACCAAATCAATTACTTGGCGGCAATTCTAATCAACAAAACCTGAATATCGAAATGGTCGGCAATCAATCATTGGCAAGACTTAATGGGGTGGTTGATTTTGTTGCAAGAAAAACCAATGGGCCAATCAAAACCACACTAAAAATTGGAAACCTTGGTGCTTTGATTGGTGCAAAAAATATCAATCTTGGAAATTTTGGTTTTGATGGCTTTATAACAGGGGCACAAAAAGACATTAATTTGGTTGGCAATTATGCCATCAATAATATTGCCATTAATAAGGTTTCATACAATCGTGTAGATGGCGATTTAAAATTCAAATTTGCAAATAATTCTATTGATGGTGACATTAATCTTGAAGCTTTCGGAAGATTAGAAGATCAAATTGTAAGTCAATTATTTGGCGCAAATCCAAAGGCTGAACTTGGAATAATTATTAAAAATTCTGATTTGGTTTTTAAAAATATAAAACTTCGCGGCAATTCAATTAAAGTTGATGCAAAGGGCGGAATGGGGCTTTTAGGGCAAAGCCAATTTTCAGGAAGCGCAGAAGTTGGCGCACTTGCGGTTACTAAAAATGCACTTTCTGGCGCTTTTGTTGGAACTTTCAACGCCCATCAAATTCGAAATAGCGCGGGTTTTATATTCGATGTGAAGGCGCATGGTGAAAAACTTGCAACAAAATTGGATGTTGTAAACCACTTTTTGGGAAATAGCCCAAAGCTTGATGGACAAGTAAGCATTTCACCACAAGGATTGGATTTTAATTCTTTCAAACTTTACGGCAATGATGTTGTATTTGATGGCAAAGGAAACGGCAGGCCAAACCCATTTGCAGATTTAAGTGGCAAAGTCCAACTTGGCCCCAAATTCCTTGAAATCTTCAAAATCAAAACCTCTGCCAGTGGCACATTCCAATTCCTAGGCCTTGGCACCAATGATGGCTTTAAATTAAAAGCGGATTTAAACGGTAAAAATTTTGAAACCGATGTTGAAATATTGAATAAATATTTCACGCAAACACCACATATTTCAGGCACATTACTTCTTCAACCACACAATGTTATTTTGGAAAATGGCAATCTCATCTCAAGCCAAATTAAGGCAAGTCTTGGCGGGCAATTAGCGGGCAAAGAGGGTTTTGTTTTAAACGGCAATTGGCAAATGCTTGTGCCATTTTATCTTGGAAATTTTGAAGTAAGCGGCAACCCAAGCGGCACAGGAAGCATTATTGGTCCACAAAAAGGCCCAATGATAAGTGTTAATTCGAAGCTAAACCAATTAAACTTCCAAAATTTCAGCGTTAAGAATGCAAATGTAAGCGCCAATATCAATCTTGCGCAACATCCAGTTTTTACAGAAATCACCCTTTTAGGAAGCACCGATTTTGGCCCCGTTCAAGGTAAAGCACGGGTTTCAGGAAATGATAATAATACTGAAATTTCAAACATAACACTTAATGGCGCGGGTATTAACGCAATTGGAAGCGCTAATTTCATAAAAGGAAAACCGCCAATTGCCGATTTCGCCTTTATAATCGGCAAGGGGCTTATATTACGCGATGGTCAATTAAAGGGTGGTCTGCGAATTACTAAAATCGGCAATGATACTTTTGCTAAAATTAATGCCAATGGTCAGAACTTTGCTATACAAGGCCAAGATTTATATTTCAGCAATCTAAGCATAAATGGTGATGGTAAATTAGAAAATCTTTCGCTTGCAACCCAATTTTCTACCACTGGAACTTTACCAATTAATTTTAATGGTCGCACAAATTTCAAACATGTTGGTATGTTCTCAACACTATCAATAAGCGGTTCTGGCAATGCATTGGGTCGTAATTATATTACCCAAACCCCGATTGAATTCATGTTCTCTGAACGCAAAACTAAAGGGCGCGGCTCGCTAGCGATAAGTGCGGGGCAAAATCAAGAAGCAGGTTATTTGGATTTTGACCTTGATCAAACTGGTGGTGAATTCACAACAAATGCCAAAATGCGCAATATTAATCTTGCAATTTTACAGCGCGATTTTGCGGGTAATTTCTCTGGGCAAATGCAATTACATGGCAATAATGGTCAATTAGACGGAAATTTAGATGGCGATGTAAGCGGCGCAAGGCCAAAAGGTTTAGGTGCGCAAATGGGGCTTGACGGAAAAATTAGCTCTAAATTGCAAAATAATATTATGCGCCTTGATGTGAATGCCAAAAACGCCCAAGGCCTTAAAATTGATGCCAATGTCAATTTACCAACAATTTCATCATCAGCGCCTTTACACCTTGCAATTGATACACGCGCGCAAATGGGCGGTCATGTAAAAATCAATGGTGAAGTAAGGCCGCTTACTGACCTTATTTTTGCGGGTGAAAGAACACTTACAGGAAATATTGATTTAGAAAGTGATCTAGCAGGCTCAATCGCCAACCCGCAAATGAATGGAAAAATGTCCATCACCAACGGCAATTTCCGTGAACCAAGAATTGGCCTAAGCCTTAGCCAACTTAATATCAATAGCGATATTGTTAATGATAAAATCTTGATAAGCCAATTAAAATCAAAAGACAAAAATGGCGGCGAATTAAGTGGTCAGGGCGCAATTTCCTTTTCCAAACTTGCCAATTCAAGTTTTGATATTTATGCGCGTAAATTCCGCCTTATCGATAGCGATGTTGCACATGTTGATGTTAGCGGTGCGGTAAAAATCGAATCCAGTGATGGGCAAATTGGGAAAATGGGCGGTGATTTAAAAATCGATTATGCCGAATTTGCACCGCACGCGCTTTCAGCAAATCATGTTGCAAGTTTGGATGTTACCGAAATTAATTTACCGGCTTCACGGCAAGTTGCGTCACAAAATTCACAAACCAGAAATAGCAATTTAAAAATCCCTGAATATGCGCTTGATGTAAATCTTAAGGCAAATAATGGTGTTTTCATTCGTGGTCGTGGCCTCAATCTTGAGCTTTCGCTTAATTCACATATTGGCGGAACACTGGCAAAACCCGATTTAAACGGCACGGCAAAAGTTTATCGTGGTGAATATGAATATGGCGGGCGCTCTTTTGAATTTGCAGATCGCGGCACCATCACACTTGCGACTAATCCAAACAACATCCGCCTCAATCTTGAAGCAACGCGTGTTGCCAATAATCTTACGGCAAAAATTGAAATTAAGGGCACTGCGGCGCATCCGCTTATTGAGCTGACATCTGTTCCCGATTTACCAAAAGATGAAATCTTGGCGCAGGTTTTATTCGGGCGTGCACGTTCGCAATTATCGCCGCTTGAAACCGTTGAACTTGCAACCTCCTTGGCGGCTCTTGCAGGGGGAGGTGGTTTTGACGTTATTGGTAATTTACGTGAAATTGTGCGCCTTGATAGGTTGGTTTTTGCCAATACTGCAAGTGGAGAAATTTCAATTGCGGGTGGCAAATACCTAAGTCGCCAAGTATATATCGAACTTATTTCGGAAGGCACACAGGGTATTTCAACCAATGTTGAATGGCGTCCGAAACCATCAACTGCAATCATATCCAAAGTTGGCGCAAGCGGTGATAGCAAGATTTCAATCAGGTGGCGCCATGAAATTAAATAGGATTTTTCCTATAATTTTCGCTTTTATTGCAACGCCAATTTGCGCCCAAAATACGATAAATTATAAAAACCTTATCGTAACCCATGTTTATGACGGCGATTCAATTCGTGCCAAATCGGGTAATAAAGAAATTGAAATTCGCCTTTCATCCATAGATGCCCCCGAGTTTAAACAAAATTTCGGCAAAGAATGCCGCGCACAATTATTTAAAAAAATTTATCACACAAAAATAAGTATTAACCCAATCGAACAAGATAAATATGGGCGTACAATTGCTGAAGTATTCTTGGGTAATCGCAACATCAACCGTGAACAAGTGCAAAGCGGCTGTGCATGGGCATATCGCCAATATTTACACGACCCAAAAATGATTGGCCTTGAACAAGAAGCAAGACGAAAAAAAATTGGCCTTTGGGGGCAAAAATCATTCTATATAATGCCACCATGGGTAGAAAGACGCTTGAAAAACTAGCCATATTTTTCGCAAACCAATTTATATGATTTATCAATTATTTGTTTCAAAGTTTCGACATCAATGTCTTTTAGCTTTTTAATATAAAGACACCCCTTACCCGTCGTATGTTTCCCAAGTTTTTGAAGCGCGCTTTCAAAATCACCAAGGCCAAGCATTAAATATAAAGTATGCGCGCCTTTTCGTGGGCTAAAACCAATTTTGCACATTGTGCCCGAATGCCCGCTTTCATAAACATAATCATATTTATCAAAACCAATGATTGATGGGCCCCACATTTTAGGCGGATGATTGGTTATTTGCCCCATCAAATTCATAATTTGCATTGCATCATTACGGCGGATTTCATCATCAATAGAATTTATAAAATCTATTGGATTAATGCCTTCTTCCTTGGTTTTTATTTGCGCCATGCGTAATTGTTGCGCAATAAAAATTATTGTCAAGTAATGATTTGTGTCACATTGACTATTTAAAAATTGCAACATAAAGCACATTTGCAATTCACCAGATAGGCTTTTGCAAAGAGGTTTAAAAATGGCATATAATAAAATTGAAGAATATGTTGGCAATAATGATGTTTCGGGCAAAAAAATTCTTGTCCGTGTTGATTTTAACGTCCCAATGCAAAATGGACAAATCAGCGATGACACACGTTTACGCGCCGCATTACCAACCATCGAACTTCTTTCAAACAAGGGCGCAAAAACAATTCTTTTAAGCCATTTTGGTCGCCCAAAAGGTAAAGTTGAACCAAGCATGTCACTTGAACCAATTGCCCCTGCTTTGGCAAAATTACTTGGTAAAAATGTTGGCTTTGCCACCGATTTAAAAGGTGAGATTGCACAATCTGCCATCGATAAAATGCAAAATGGCGATATTATCATTCTTGAAAATTCGCGCTTTTATGCGGGCGAAGAAAAAAATGATGCCGAACTTGCCAAAGAAGTTGCGGCCCTTGGCGAAATTTATGTGAATGATGCCTTCTCTGCTGCGCACCGTGCGCATGTAACCACCGAAGGTGTGGCGCAATATTTGCCATCATTCGCGGGGCTTTCAATGGCGCGCGAACTTGACCATTTAAACCAAGCACTTGGCACACCTATTCGCCCAGTTTTGGCAATTGTTGGCGGCGCAAAAGTTTCATCAAAAATCGATTTATTGGAAAATCTTGTTACCAAAGTTGATTATCTTGCAATTGGCGGCGGCATGGCAAATACTTTCCTTGCAGCTGATGGCATTGATGTTGGCAAAAGCCTTTGTGAAAAAGACTTGCTTGATAAAGCCAATGAAATTAAGGCCGCAGCCGATAAAGCAGGATGCAAAATTCTTTTGCCTGTTGATGTTGTAAATTCCAAAGAATTTGCGCCAAACCCGCCAACCCGCACATGTGCACCAAACGAAACTGCGGCGGATGAAATGATTTTAGACGCAGGCCCAAAAACAATTGCCAATCTTGCGGCAATTATGGAACAATCAAAAACCATTATTTGGAATGGCCCATTAGGTGCATTTGAAACCCCACCATTTGATATTGCAACTGTTGAAGCGGCAAAAACGGCGGGTGCGCTTGCCAAAGCTGGTCGCCTTGTTGCGGTTGCGGGTGGTGGTGACACTGTATCGGCGTTAAACCATGCGGGTGCATCATCTGATTTCACCTTTATCTCCACTGCGGGTGGCGCATTCCTTGAATGGATGGAGGGTAAAGAACTTCCAGGTGTTACCGCTTTAGAGGCAAAATAATTGACGCAAATCTACCTTATATCTCCGCCGCGCATTGATGATGTTGATGCATTTCTTAATCAACTGGATGAAGTGATTGCGGCGGGTGTGGTTTCTGTTTTTCAACTTCGTCTTAAAGATATTGAAAACCGTGAAATTGTATTAATGGGCAAGAAAATCGTTCCCAAATTACAAGAAGCGGGCATTGCCGTAATCATTAATGACAACCCACGAATTGCCAAAGATTTACACGCCGATGGCGTTCACCTTGGGCAAGAAGATGGCGATATTAATGAAGCACGCAAATTATTAGGTAAAGATACAATAATTGGAGCAACTTGCCATAATTCAAAACATTTAGGCATGGAAGCTGCCGAAGCGGGCGCCGATTATGTTGCCTTTGGTGCGTTTTACCCAACCCAAACCAAAGAAGTAATTCATCATGCCGAAATTGAGATTTTGGAATGGTGGCAAGATATTATGGAAATCCCATGCGTTGCGATTGGCGGCATTAATATTGATAATGCCTTGCCGATAATTAATGCGGGGGCGGATTTTATTGCCATCTCATCTGGTGTATGGAATTATGAAGGCGGAATAAAAGCCGCACTTCAAAAATTTCAAACCCTGATTGAGAATAAGAATTGAAAAAATATCTTTTAATCGCCGCCACATTATTTTTTGCATCAAATGCCTTTGCCCAAGATGTTTTGCCCAAATTACCAAATGGGCCAAAAATCAAGCAAGATGCATTTGAAAATTATCAATGGCAAAAGGATAGCGCTGATAAAGATACTAATGCGATGGTTTCCTTTTATAAGGCGCAAGATTATAAAAACGCCCTTATAAAAGCCAAAGCCCTATCTGAAAAAAATGATAAAAACGCCACGGCTTTGGTGGGTTATATTTATGAAATGGGTCTTGGCCTTGATGCGCCCGATTATATATTGGCGGTTTCAAATTATCGCAAAGCCATTCAATTAGGTTCAATTGATGCCATGATTGGCCTTGGGCGTATTGCATCAATCGGGCAGGGTGATATTCCATTATTAGAGGCGAATGATGCCTTGGAACTTGCAATCGCGGCAAAGCGTTCCGATGCTGTCATGCCTATGGCGGATTTACTTATTCGCTCTGGTTCGGATAAAGGGCGCGGCTTTGCACTTTATCAAGGACTTGCGGAGGCGGGCGATGCCGATGCCGCATATAAAGCAGCAATCCTGCTTGATGATGGTGATATTCTACCGCCTGATGACCCAATAATGGCGCAAAAATACCTTATGAAATCAGCCACAGGCGGCAATCATCAGGCCGAAGCCGATTTGGGGCTTTATTTTTACCTCGGTAAAGCAGGAATAAAAAACCAAATCGAGGCGGCATCTTGGTTTAAAAAAGCCGCCGAAGGTGGCGATAAACAAGGTGCATTCTATTGGGCGCTAGTTAATGCCAAGGGCGAAGGCGTAAAAGCCGACTTACAAACCGCAATCAAATATTCACAAATCGCCAAAGATGAAGTTCCACAGGCACAAAGGCTTTATGAGCAACTTCAAAAATATGTTGTGACCCAAAAATAATATTTCAGTTTGCATGTGGCAATTTCCCCATTTTTGCTATATGGGTGCGCGCAAAGTTGTTTTACATTGTAGAAAGTTCCCCCCATGCCGGC
>CAZKYS010000033.1:3322-4357 GCA_964557085.1 uncultured Caulobacteraceae bacterium | reverse complement strand
GGTGAAGAATTGGGCTATCTTGATGGCACGGATAAAACACACTGTTTTATCGTTGTATATGGGTGCGCGCAAAGTTGTTTTACATTGTAGAAAGTTCCCCCCATGCCGGCCTTATCCCCGCTTATGACGATTATGACCAATGCTGCTTTGAAAGCAGGAAAAAATCTTAAACGCGATTTTGGTGAAGTTGAAAATCTTCAAGTTTCAAAAAAAGGCCCATCAGATTTTGTTACTGCTTCTGATAAAAAATGCGAAGAAATCATCTGTGAGGAACTTTCAAAAGCCCGCCCTGGTTATGCATTTTTAGGTGAAGAATTGGGCTATCTTGATGGCACGGATAAAACACACTGTTTTATCGTTGACCCAATTGATGGCACAACAAATTTCATTCACGCAATCCCACATTTTGCAATTTCAATTGCTTTGCAACGTGAAGGTCGCCTTGTTGCGGGCGTGGTTTATAATCCGATTACTGATGAAATGTATTGGGCGGAAACTGGAAAAGGCGCGTGGCGCAATGATTATCGCCTTAAAGTTTCGGGTCGCCGTTCAATGGGCGAAAGCCTTTTAGGCACTGGTATTCCTTGGCGCGGCGTTCAAGGGCATGGGCAGTTTTTCAAAGAACTTCATGGCTTTACACAAAAAGTATCTGGCATTCGCCGCAATGGTTCAGCAGCGCTTGACCTTGCATGGGTTGCCTCTGGTCGTCTTGATGGTTTTTGGGAACGTGGCCTAAAACTATGGGATATTGCGGCGGGTGTTGTTTTGGTTCGCGAAGCTGGCGGCCTTTGTGATGAAATAGATGGTTTAGACTTTACCGAAACCGGAAACCTAGTTGCCGCAAATCCACACATTTTGCCAAAAATGAAAGAGATTTTAACTTCGGTTGCGCCGAAATAAATTCACTCCTTCCCCTCCCTAGCGTAACAAAGTGAAGCGGGGGAGGTGCCACCCAAAGGGTGACGGAGGGGGCATTTGCAATATAAACTCGCTACGCTCGACCCCACCGTCTCGCTTCGCGAGCCACCTCCCCTA
>CAZKYS010000033.1:0-3222 GCA_964557085.1 uncultured Caulobacteraceae bacterium | reverse complement strand
CCTTGGCGAATATTGCCGAATTTTTGTGCTTCTTGAAACGCCTGCGCACGCATGATATAAACTCGCTACGCTCGACCCCACCGTCTCGCTTCGCGAGCCACCTCCCCTAAAAATCAAAGATTTTTAAGGGAGGAGAAATCACGCCGCCTTCACAAAACTCGCGATTAATTTCTTGCTACCTGCTTTTTCAAAATCAACCTCGATTTTGTCGCCATCAATGTCGCGCACCCTGCCATAGCCAAATTTATCGTGGAAAATGCGTTGGCCTATTTCAAATGCGCCACCTTTTTTGCTTTGGGCAATAAGGCGTGCTTTCGCTTCTAATATTGGGCCATTGCCAATTGCGTTTGAGCCAAGACCTTGGCGAATATTGCCGAATTTTTGTGCTTCTTGAAACGCCTGCGCACGCATGAAACCTGCGCCGCGCGTGCCTGATTCAAAACCATCCAAATTACTTGCACCGCCAAAAGCAGGGCGATTGAAATAGCCAGTTTCGGAGATTGCATCCACATTATCTTCGGGCAATTCATCAATGAAGCGGCTTGGCAAAACGCTTTGCCATTTGCCAAAAATTTGGCGATTGGCGGCAAAGGAAATACGCGCAATTTCGCGCGCCCGCGTTATACCAACATAGGCAAGGCGGCGTTCTTCCTCAAGTGCTTTTAAACCACCTTCATTGATTGCGCGCGGACTTGGGAATACTTCTTCTTCCCACCCCGGAAGGAAAACCACGGGCCATTCAAGACCTTTTGCGCCATGTAGTGTTATTATTTGAATACTATCGCCATCACCCTCTTTATCAATATCCATCACCAATTCGATATGTTCAAGATAGGCGTCCAAGGTTTCAAATTGCGCCATGCTGCGCACCAATTCTTGCAGATTTTCAATACGGGTTTGCGCTTGGGGTGTTTTATCATTGCGCCACATATCAATATAACCCGATTCATCAAGCACAAGCTCGGCAAGTTCGATATGGGATAATTCGTCTTTCTTTTTGCGCCAATGTTTAAGGCTTTCAATAAAGCGTGTAAGGCCAGTTTTGGCAGGACCTTTTAATGCATCGCGTTCCAATAAATTATCCGCCATTGCGAATAACGAAACCCCATTATCACGCGCTTCTTGCATGATTTTTTTCAATGAAGTTTCGCCCACGCCGCGTTTTGGTTGATTTACTACGCGCTCAAATGCCAAATCATCATCGCTCTGGCGCAATAATCGTAAATATGCCAAGGCATCGCGGATTTCCAAACGTTCAAAAAACCTTGGGCCGCCAATAACTTTATATGGCAGGCCAATCATTATGAACCTATCCTCAAACGCGCGCATCTGCCATGAGGCGCGAACTAAGATTGCCATATCTTGATATTGCACACCGCCTGAACGCAGGCTTTCTATATCATCCGATATAAGCCTTGCCTCTGCCTCCCCGTCCCAGACGCCGCGAACTTTTACTTTTTCGCCATGTTCAAAATCAGTCCAAAGGGTTTTGCCAAGACGTGCGGAATTTTCGGCAATCAATTTTGATGCCGATGCCAAAATGTGATTGGTTGAGCGATAATTACGCTCTAAACGAACAGTTTTCGTGCCGGGAAAATCTTTTTCAAAACGTAAAATATTTTCAACCTCTGCGCCGCGCCAGCCATAGATTGATTGATCATCATCCCCCACCACGCAAAGATTTTTATGCCCCGATGCCAAAAGACGAAGCCATAAATATTGCGCAACATTGGTATCTTGATATTCATCCACCAAAATATATTTGAATTTTTTTTGATAATCCGAAAGCAAATCAGGGTTTTTGGTGAAAAGGTCGATAACATGCAATAATAAATCGCCAAAATCCACGCAATTAAGGGTTTTTAGGCGGTTTTGATATTCTTGATAAAGTTTTATGCCGCGCCCTTCGGCAAACAAAAACCCCTCCCCCGCTGGGACTTTTTCAGGTTTTAATGCCTTGTTCTTCCAGCCATCAATCAATGCCGCCAAAAAGCGCGGCGTATGGCGTTTGGCATCAATATTATTAGCCTCAATAATTTGTTTTAAAAGGCGGATTTGATCATCTGTATCAATGATTGTGAAGGTTGATTTTAGCCCCACCAATTCGGCATGAATGCGCAAAATCTTTGAACTTAAAGAGTGAAAGGTTCCAAGCCAGCCCAAGCCACCGCCAATATTACCCAGTAAATTCTCTGTGCGTTCGCGCATTTCATGCGCCGCTTTATTGGTAAAAGTAACCGCCAAAATTTCCCAAGGCTTGGCGCGCCGTGTCCAAACCAAATTGGCAAGACGACAGGTCAAAACCCGTGTCTTACCCGTTCCCGCACCCGCCAAAACTAATACAGGGCCATCCAATGCCTGTGCGGCATCTAATTGTTCGGGGTTAAGGCCACGCAAAAACTCGGGCAATTCATTTGCTTGATTTTGCCCCAACATTGCGCGTTGTGAAATTGATAATTTTTGTTCTGTCATATCCAAAAGAATCATAGAACATGAATAGAACAAAATCAGCAATTTTTATCATGTGACTTGACATATTTTCGCCTTATAATGTCATTATGTCAAAATTTTTGAAAGGTAATTCAATTGGCAAGGCCATATAATAATCGCCGTAATAATCCGTATGATTTATTGGTTTTGCTGGCGCGTATTGCGCTTGGAATATCTTTAAGCGCAACGCTTTATTTTGCCCTTACCCAATCCGATGGGCGCACTTCGCACATTATCCCTTGGGATAAGGCATTGCATTATTTGTGTTTTTTGGTTTTAACAGGGCTTTCGGTGGTTTCATTTCCGCGTCTTAATTTGGCATTCATTGCATTGCCATTGGCAGGTTTTGGTTGGTTAATTGAATATCTTCAAGGGCTTGAAACTTTTCACCGTGATAAGGATTTTTATGATTGGATTGCGGAAATTTTGGCAATTGCCACCATTTATGCATCAATCCTTGCCAGCCATATTAGGCGCAATGTTTAAGGCAAAAAACCCGCAACGAACTTGCAAGTGGGCGTAAATCACGCACCGAATCAATTTCGCTTATTAAATGCGGCATGGTGATTTGTTTTTGCACCGCAATTTTTTCCAACACATCCCAAAATTCGGGTTCAAGCGCGATTGAGGTTTTATGGCCTTCAAGTGTGAAAGAGCGTTTGATTAAACTCATTGCCCTTCATCCTTTTGCAATTTTGCCATTTCAAGACGTTTTAATTCCAAAAGATTTTG
>CAZKYS010000032.1:0-21682 GCA_964557085.1 uncultured Caulobacteraceae bacterium | reverse complement strand
GCCTCTTGCGGTGCGGCATCAATATGGAAAAAGTCGCGCTATGAATATTTGGGGGGTTTTGAGGAAAGCTATGGCTCTTATTATGAAGATGTGGATCTTGGATTTCGCCACCGATTAGAGGGTGGAAATTGCATTCAGCTTGCTAATGCAATTGTAAGCCATAAAGGCTCTGCATCAAGTTCAAGATATTCTGTATATGCGGTCTTTCATGGTGTAAGAAACCGCGAGATAGCCTATTTTCGTTTAATGCCATCTTGGCTTTTGGTTTTAACTTTACCCTTGCATATTTTCGCAATTATAGCTTTATGGTTTCATGCATTAATTCGCGGGGCATTTTTGCCATATTCAAGGGGCATAATTGCTGCTTTTGCAAAAACTTATGACGCGCTCAAACAAAGAAAAATAATTCAAGAACGCCGCAAAGCAAGCGTTTTTGATATATTGAAAACAATGTCTTTTTCGCCTTTTTCACTTTTAAGACGGGCAATAATTATTCGTAAGATTAAATAATTTGCGGGCTTCCTGCAAAGACGCGATAAATTGCAATCGCTGCATCAGAATATGCAGCTTGCGCCGCAAGCCTTGAATTGCGTGCCTGACTATAATCGCGTTCAGCTTCGGTGCGGTCTTTCATTGAAATTAGACCAACTTCAAAGCTTTTCTTTGCAGAATTAAAGCGCGTTAGGGCCGCCTGTTCACCGTTTTGTGTTGCAATTAAGCGATCGCGCGCAAAATCATAGGCGGACAAAGCCTGTTGTCCTTCGGCAATTGCACCCATTGTTGTGGCTTTATAATTTAATAGGGCCTGTGTGAACCTTGCATCTGCTTGTTTTACGCTTGCAAGTTTTTGACCAAAATCAAATAAGGTAAGGCTTATTGCGGGTGTAAGACTTGAACGTTCAATATCTGCTGCAATTGGTCCACCGCTTACAGCTGATAAAAGCGTAAGCGCACCACGAATTGAAACACTTGGTAAAAGGTCTGCTTTGGAAATGCCAACAGCCGCGCCCATTAAAATTGCGTTTTGTTCGGCTTGGCGCACATCAATACGGCGGCGAACAAATTCAGCAGGAATAGAATTTATTTGTGGAACATTCTTTTTAAATTCAAAATTTCTTACAGGTGCCAAAAATTCATCAAGAGAGCCAGGGGTTACACCGCGTAAAATTGCAACACGGTTTAACCCTGCGCGAACCGCTAATTTTGCATCAGGTATTTGCGCTTCAATTGCTGATAATGTTGTTAGGGCAAATGTGGCGTCTGATTGTGAAATTAGGCCAACCCTTAATCTGTCTTGTGCAACTGCGTTTAAAGTTTTTGCGCGCTCTAAATCTTCTTCAAGATATTGAAGGCGGGTTTGGCTGCTTCTTAAATCAATATAGGCTGCTGCAATATCACCAATAAGTGCAATTTTTGCAGCCTCAATTCCCAATCGTGCATTTTCAACATTGGCTTTTGAGCCAGCAAGCGAATTTGTTAAACGCCCAAAAAGTGGCAATTCCCATGATGCTGCAGCAACAGAAGTCTGTAAGGATTGTTTGTCATCAACAAGGCCAGTGTTGGCATTAATCAAGCTTCCGCCTTTATTAATTTTATCAGTTGTAACGCTTGTTGAAACGTCAAGGCGCGGCGCAAATCCCGCAATTGTTGCACGCCCTTGGGCGCGTGCTTCTTTAAGGCGCGAATTTGCAATTAAGACGCCAATATTTTCATTTTGCGCATCCATAACAAGCTGATTTAGCTTGTCATCAGCGAAATTTTGCCACCAAGCAACAGAATTATCAGGGGATGCAGGAACTTCATCACGAAAAGAATCAATTGTAACTTTTGGCGCATTAATATCTTTAACACCAATAAGGCCATTTGTTGAACAAGCGCCCAAACTTGTTAAAAAACCAATTGCAATAATTGAGGAGAAATATTGCCTAGTTCTTTTCATATCTTTGCCTTTTTGCATTTTTAAAAACCTGCATTATCAATAATATCAATTTTTTATTCGCAAATATTATAAATAGTGTAATAATATTTTTTATATAAATATCTTAACTTTCAACAAGAATAAATCGCTTTATTAAGAATGCTAAATTAGAGATTATTTTCTTAAAAAACATCCAAAATATACTTTTACACTTGACCAAACTAAATAAGAACTATAATGCGAACGAACGTTCGTTTTTTGAATAGGGCTAAAAGTGCGCACAGTCAACCCACAGAAAGTTGAAAATCGGAAAAACCAGATTCTTGATGCAGCAAAACAGTGTTTCGAGCAAAAAGGGTTTCACGCCACAACAATGGCGGAAATTTGCGCGCGCGCGCAAATAAGTCCTGGGGCTTTATATCGTTATTTTTCTTCAAAAGAAGAAATAATTGATGCAATGTGTGATGAACAACAATTTCGCTCTATGGCGCTGTTAACTAGTGCGCGGGGTAAAATCAAAAATAGTGTTGATTTTCAAAAAGCCCTAAAAACCATAGTTTCAGATGTTATTGAAAATTATTGTAACAAAGAACATGGCGCAATGGCTGCTGAACTAATTGCTGAGGCAATGCGTAATGATTCTTTTGCCAAGAGTGCGGCCACTTCTTATATTTCCTATCAAACTGAATTTGCGAAATTATTGGAAATTGGCCAAAAGCTTGGCGAAATTGATGAAAGACTAAACATTGAGGAAGCTGCTGGAATGCTTATGGCGGTTGTTGATGGTTTGGTTCTTCGAATTGCATTTTGTGATGATATTGAAAAAGATAAAATTAAAGACTGGCTATTCAATATGGCGGGCAGATATCTTTGCCCGACCAGAAGCGTAAATATAAAAAAACTTAACCAACATCCCGTTCAAGATTTAGGGGCTTAGATAATGATAAAGAATAATTTTGGGGTCAAATTCGCGGCTTCAATTTTGGTTATTAGTGCAATCACTCTCTCAGGTTGTGCAAAAGGCAAAGATGACAAAGCCAAAGAAGAAAAGAAAGAGGCTGGGCGAACTGCGCAGGCGGTTTCAATGGCGCAAGTTTCATCTATAAACCTTAATCCTGATATCGTTGTGGCGGGTCAAGTTTTGGCACAAAATGAAGCCCAAGTTTACTCGACGGCATCTGGCGCAAAAGTTATGCAATTATTGGTTGATGTGGGCCAATATGTTAATGCAGGACAGGCGCTTGCAAGGCTTGATGCGCGCCAAATTACAGCTGATAATGAATTATTATCTGCCCAAGTTCGCCGTGCAAGAACCGCGCTTGCAGAGGCACAAGTTCAGGTTCAAGCAGCCGAACAAAATCTTGCACGCGGGACAAGCGGAATACGCGAATCTTCGCTTGATTTGCGTCAGGCGCAAATTGCCGCCGCAGAGGCAAAATCACAATATGATAGGGCAATGGCAACAACTGATGTTGGCGCTTTATCACGTGAAGAAGTTGAGCGTCGCCGCAATGCTTGGCAAGCCGCGGAGGCAAGGCTTAATTCACAAAAAGGTGATGTAACTGCAATCATGGATGGTCGTCGCCAAGCACTAACTGCTGCAAAAGCACGTCTTGAGGGTGCAAAATCTGATTTGGCATTGGCAATTGCACAGCAAAATCAATCTAATGCGCGTCAAAATAATGGTATTATTACTGCACCGGTTTCAGGTCTTGTAACTGCGCGCAATGTTAAGGTTGGTGAAATTTCTGGAATGGGTGCAAGCCCAATGTTTACAATCGTAACAGGCGGCGCACTTGAGGTTAATGCTGAAATTTCTGAAAGTGAATTGGGCCGCCTTACGCAAGGCATGAATGCACAATTCAAAGCCCCAGATGGCAGCCAAGTAAATGGAACTTTGCGTCAATTACCGGCGCAAATTGATCCGCAAAAACGAACAGGAATTGCAAAATTTACTTTGCAGCCAAATTCATCAGTAAAATCCGGTGTGTTCTTAACTGGCGTGGCTTCAAGTGGAATGCGCGCAATAACTGCAATACCGTCTGCTGCCGTTTTATATGACGATCAAGGCTCATCAGTTTATGTTGTTAAACAAGATAATAGCGTGACAAAACAAAAAGTTACGCTTGGCGCACGTAGTGGTGACCTGGTGGAAGTGATTGTTGGCCCTGCAATTGGTCAATGGGTTGTAACTTCGGGTGCATCTTTCTTAGCTGAGGGCGAAAAAATTAACCCTACTAAAGAAGCCCCAAAAGCCACAGTGCCAGTAATTAATCAGGCACCTGCCAGTGTTAAAAATAAATAGGGGGTATTGATGCGTTATATTTCGTCTTGGGCGATAAAAAACCCAATTGCCCCTGTGGTATTATTTTTAATGCTAACAATTTTGGGGATTGGTGCTTTTTTCAAGCTTCCGATTAACTCAAACCCTGATATTGAATTTCCTGCTTTTACGGTCGATGTATCAATGCCAGGCGCTGCGCCCTCTGAGATACAAAATCAAATCACAGTGAAAATTGAAGGTGCATTATCTGGAATTGAAGGGGTGAAAAAAATCACCTCAACGGCCCAAACAAGCCATTCAAGCACATTTGTGGAATTGCAAATTGGCGCTGATATTGCAAAAGCGGTTGATGATGCGCGCGCCGCAGTTTCGCAGGTTCGTTCTGATCTTCCAAGTGGGATTATGGAACCAATTGTTCAGCGTATTGATTTTAACGATCAAGATCCAATTGGTATTTATGCAATTAAAGCACCAAAACTAACACAAGAACAATTGGCATGGTTTATCGATAATGATGTAACGCGTGAATTCCTTGCGGTTAGGGGGGTGGCACGCGTCAATCGTTTTGGTGGTTCGGATAGGCAAATTGCGGTTGATATTGACCCTGCAAAGTTGAATGCTTTTGGTGGTTCGGTTGCCGATGTTTCTTATTCTTTACGCTCTCAAAATGCTGATATTCCAGGGGGTTTGGCGGAAACTGGCACGGGACAGCAAACAATCAGAACCATGGGTGCTGCTAAAACCGTTGATGAATTGCGTGATATGCCAATCACTTTATCAAATGGGCGCGTTCTAAAACTTTCTGATATTGCCGATGTTCGTGACGGCGGCGCAGATATTAGAAACGTTTCAAGGTTCAATGATACACCAGTAACAATGTTCCAGATTCAACGCACGAAATCTGCATCTGCGCTTCGCACATATCGTGCGGTGCAAGAGAAGATGAAGGTGTTTGAAAAAGCACATCCTGATGTGGAAATTATTCCTGCATTTACACCACCTGATTTTGTTCAAGATGATTATGATTCGTCATTAAAATCGATGTTTGAAGGTGCATTATTGGCAACTTTGGTGGTTGCGGTATTTTTGGGCGGATGGCGCACAATTATCACTGAGACACTAATTGCGGCTGTGGTATTATTTGGTGGGGAATTCCTTTTAAATAAATTTGCCCATATGCATATAAGTGAAGTTACAATTTTGGCGATTTTGACGCTTTGCGTGGCATTAATTGCCCTCTTTAGAAAAGAAGGGCGGGCAACATTCTTGGCGGCGATGGCAATACCATTGTCAACCATTCCAACCTTCTATGTCATGAGCTTGCTTGGCTTTACATTGAATGGTGTTACGCTTTTGGCGCTTGGCTTGGTTGCGGGCATTTTGGTTGATGATGCGATTGTGGAAATCGAAAATATCGAACGCCATATTCATATGGGAAAAACCCCTTTCCAGGCTGCACTTGAGGCTGCGGACGAAATTGGTCTTGCGGTGGTTGCTACGACCTTCACAATTGTGGCGGTTTTTGTTCCTGTGTCTTTTATGACTGGTATTATTGGGCAATTCTTTAAATCATTTGGTTTAACGGTTGCGGTTGCGGTCTTATTCTCATTGCTTGTGGCAAGGATGATAACACCTTTAATGGCGGCATATTTACTTCAGCCAAAAGATGAAAATGCCGAAGAAAAACCGAATAAAGTTGCCGAATGGTATTATGGTGTTCTTGAATGGGCGCTGAAAAATCGTTGGAAAACATTTGCTTTGGGCATGGCGCTTTTTGTTGCGGCGATTGTCTCGGTAGCATTTACACCAAAGACAGTGATGCCGCAGCTTGATCAAGGCTTTGTTTCAATTTCAATTGATTTACCGCCGGGCTTAACGCCGCTTGAAGCAGATGCAAAAGCCCGTGAAGTTGGTCGTTTGGTAATTGATGAACCAGGAACAAAACACGTTGTTCAATCTACAAAAGGTGATTTAACGGGTGCAAACTTCTGGATTACTTTGGTTGATAGAAAAGATAGAGATGTCACTCAAAAGCAATATGAAGATGATTTGCGTAAAAAAATTGCACAAGTTCCGGGAATTCGTTCACAATTTGGTGGCGGTTGGGGTTCTAACGGCATAAGCATCAATCTTGTATCTTCAAATTCGGATGAGTTGGAAAAAGCGGCTTCAAAAGTATTGGCTGAAATGCGTAAACTTCCTTGGGCTTTGGATTTGCGTTCTTCTGCGGATGTTACCAAACCTGAAATACACGTAATTCCAAAACGTGAAGAAGCAGCGCGCTTGGGCGTTGATGTAAATTCAATTGCAACAGCAACAAGAATTGCAACCACTGGCGATATTGAAATGAATTTGCCAAAATTCAATTCTGGTGAGCGTCAAATCCCTATTATGGTGCGCCTTGCACGTGAAAACCGCGCAGATATTGAAACAATCAAATCTTTGAGAGTTCCAACATCAACTGGCGTTAGTGTTCCACTTAGCACTGTTGCAGAAGTCTATTATGGTGGTGGTCAGGCGCGCATTTCGCGTGAAGATCGCCAACGCGTAATTACAATTTCTGCAAGCTTTGGTACTGATAAAAGCGGTAAAGTAATGCAGCTTGGCCCAGCAATGGAAGAGCTTAAATCAAAAGATTGGTATAAAAACCCAGGCCCTGGCGTTCGCATCAAAGAAGGTGGCGATGCCGAGGATATGGCAGATATGTTTAACCAATTCTCAAGCGCAATTATGATGGGCGTTTTACTTATCTTTGCGGTGCTTGTTCTATTGTTTAAAGATTTCATGCAACCAATTACGATTGTTTCGGTAATTTTTTTGGCACCTGCTGGTGCTTTCTTTGGGCTATTCTTAACCCAAGAGCCATTATCTCTCCCTGTGTTTATTGGGCTTTTGATGCTAATCGGTATCGCGACCAAAAACTCTATTCTATTGGTGGATTTTGCGGTTGAATCGATTAATCATGGAATGTCACGTTATGACGCTATTATGGATGCCGCCAAAAAGCGTTCGCGCCCAATCATCATGACAACCATTGCAATGGTTGCGGGTATGATACCTAATGCCTTAACCACCGCTGGCCCTGGTGCATTCCGTCATGGTATGGCAATTGCGGTTATTGGCGGTCTTATTGTTTCGACTGCTTTGTCTTTGGTTTTTGTTCCTGCGGTCTATACTTTGGTCGATGATTTTGACCATTGGTTTTCTAAATTCTTTAAGGGGATTTCTTCAACATCCCTTGAAGATAGGGAAAAAGCCCTAAAAGAAGAAGCAAAAAAACGTGCACAAAGAATGGCGCAAGCAGAATAGAAACATTTGCTTTCGCAGGTGCAATATGTTAAGCGCTCGAAAACTATCGGGCGCTTTTCGTTTTCCCATAGTAAAAAGTATTTTTGAGGGTTAAAAATGGATATTACAAAAATCCCAGTTGGATATGATGCACCACGCGATGTGAATGTTATTATCGAGGTTCCATTGGGCGGTGAGCCGATTAAATATGAAATCGACAAAGATTCAGGCGCAATGTTTGTTGATAGATTTTTGTACACGCCAATGCGCTACCCAACAAATTATGGTTTTATCCCTGGTACTTTATCAGGCGATGGTGACCCTGTTGACGTTTTATGTATTGGTCGTCGCCCTTTAATCCCTGGTTGCGTTCTGCGCGTTAAGCCAGTTGGCGTTTTGTTGATGGAAGACCAAGCGGGTATTGACGAAAAAATCGTTGCAGTTCCAATTCCAAAACTAACTGCATTCTATGATGGCACTGATTCATACAAACAATTGCCAGCAATTCAATTAGCCCAAATCGAGCATTTCTTTGCGCATTATAAAGATTTGGAACCAGGCAAATGGACAAAAATCCAAGGTTGGAAAGACCGCGATGTTGCCGAACAATTAATTCTTGAAGGCGTTGATAGATATCACGAATATCTTAAATCAAATCCAAAAGGATAAAAATTAGCCCCCGATTTCGGGGGCTTTTTTATGCATTTCTATAATCGAATAATTCACCCTTAATCGCCGCCCAAGCCGCCATGCGCGGTGAACATAAATGGGTGCGTGAACCGCGCCCTTGACGCCCTTCAAAATTACGATTTGAGGTTGATGCGCATCTTTCACCTGGTGCAAGTTTATCAGGGTTCATTCCAAGGCACATCGAACATCCAGGCTCGCGCCATTCAAAACCCGCATCTTTAAAAATTACATCCAAGCCTTCTTCTTCAGCCTGTAATTTAACAAGGCCAGAACCCGGAACAATCATTGCGCGAACGTTGCTTGCAACTTTTTGACCTTTGGCAACTTCGGCGGCTTCACGTAAATCTTCGATACGTGAATTTGTGCAAGAGCCAATAAATACGCGGTCAATTTTTACGCCTTCGATTTTCTGCCCTGCTTCAAAACCAACATAATTTAACGCGCGTTCAAATGTTTCCTTTGCGCCTTCACTAAGGTTATCAGCCGTTGGAACGTTTTCATCAATTGCAATTGCCTGCTCTGGATTTGTGCCCCATGTAAGCATAGGTTTAATTTTTGTGCCGTCCATTTCGATGGCAATATCAAAAATTGCATCATCATCTGATTTCATATCTTGCCAATATTTAAGCGCCATTTCCCACGCACCACCTTTTGGTGCAGCGGGGCGGCCTTTAATATATTCAAAGGTTTTTTCATCAGCAGCAACAAGGCCCGCGCGCGCACCCGCTTCGATTGCCATATTGCAAAGGGTCATACGCCCCTCCATTGAAAGGCCGCGAATTGTTGAGCCCATAAATTCAATAACCGAACCTGTGCCACCTGCGGTTCCAATTTTGGCAATGATTGAAAGGGCAACATCTTTGGCGGTAACGCCATTTTGCAATTCACCTTCTACTTTAATTGCCATATTTTTCATTTTACGGGCGCGTAAAGTTTGGGTTGCTAAAACATGTTCAACTTCTGATGTTCCAATACCATGGGCAAGGGCGGCAAATGCGCCATGCGTTGAAGTATGGCTATCACCGCATACAATTGTAAGACCTGGTTGGGTGCGCCCTTGTTCTGGGCCAACAACGTGAACAATACCATTATTAATATCACCCATAGGGAAGAATTGAATTCCAAATTCTTCAACATTTTTGGACAAAGTCTCAAGCTGTAGTTTTGCTTCGGGATCTTTAACGCCATCAAGACCAAGTTCTTGGTCTTCGGTTGGGGTATTATGGTCAGCGGTCGCAAGTGTGCGGCTTGGTTCTGAAACCTTGCGCCCATTGGCGCGAAGCCCTGCAAAAGCCTGTGGAGTTGTTACTTCGTGAATAAGGTGAAGATCGATATAAATTAAACTATCGCCATTATCAGTGTCGCAAATGAAATGGTTATCCCAGATTTTATCGTAAAGCGTTTTTGCAGGTTTTTGTGTCATAAGATGCGCTTTAGACAATTATCAAAATTTTTTCCAGTGTCATTTGAACCAAATATAGTTATATTTTAATCTATTTCGGATTAAATGCATTGATGAAAACGTGGCATAAAATTTCATTTGTTTTGGCATGCATATTTTTGTGCGCCAATATATTTTATGGCCAAGTTGAATATAGGCTTTTAGATTTAGATAGAAAACACGAAAAACAAGCTCTAATCCAAAGCCTTAAAGAATTGCGAATGTCTGAAAATGATATGGATGCCAATGCAATTGATGCCCAAGCGCAAGAATTAATGGCAATTTCCCCACATCAAAGCATAAATGGATTAATGGTAATTGGTGCAAAATTAGAAGAAGAAAACAAGCCCCAAGATGCCTTGGCGATTTATGAAAAAATCACACAAATGGATTTTCAATATTCCCCCGCCCATAGTGCCGCCGCAAGTATTTTATATCAATTAGATGATAGGGACGGCGCGATAAAACATTTACGCGCCGCCGTTAAAATTGAACCACGCGATTATAATGCATGGTTTGGGCTTGGCACTATATTAGAGCAAAATGGTGATTTGAATGAGGCTAAAAAAGCCTATGAAGAAGCAATATTCCTAAATCCATATATGGAAGGCGCAAAACGCGGATTATTTAAAATAGAGGCGCAAACCAAAGGGCTTGCAATGTAAAATCATAATGTAAAAATCCCTGTTAAAAAATGCATTTTCCCTATTGATTGAAACACAAAAAACTGGTGGATACGCACAATAAGGATTTTACAAATGGATTTTGAATCAGACGATATCGTTGCACCACAGGCTTTGACCGAAACCACTAAAGATAAATTACGCTCTTACGTGGCGCGTCTTGAAAATCTTGAAGCTGAAAAGCAAGAAGTTGCCGACCAAATCAAAGATGTCTATGCCGATGCCAAAGCTTTGGGATTTGATACAAAAGCCCTAAGAAAGGTTATTTCTTTGCGTAAAAAAGACCAAAAGAAACGCCAAGAAGAAGAAATGATGCTTGATTTATATCTTCACGCTTTGGGTGAAATATAATATAATAATTCTCTTCATTGGGGGTTATTTGGAAAAATCAGACGATAAAATGGCAAATAAAGCGCGCAAATGGATTGCGCGCGTAAAGAAAGATGCAAGCCAAACAAAAACTGAATTATCCGAATGGGAAGATGAATTCCTTTTATCACTTGACGAAAGACTTGAAAAATATGGCCGCGCATTTTCTGACCCCGATAAGGGTGCAATTAATGCCCCATTATCATTGCTTCAGGGGTTGAAAGTTAAAGAAATTGGCAAAAAAACTAAACCAAAAACGCAAAATAACGTAAAAGAAAAGCCAAAAACTTTAAAATCTAAAAAAACTTTTGTAACCAAATCAAGTTTTAAACGAAAAGGCATAAAGAGTAATATTAAAACTCTAAATGATCCAAATAAGGTATAAAATGTTCACAAAAACCCAATTCCCAAATCCCGATAAAGCATTAAAAGGCCGCCAAAACCCACTTAATGTTGAACCAATTCATTACGTAAATGGCAATAATATTTTTGCGCCATTTCCAGAAGGTTTTGAACATGCATATTTTGGCATGGGATGTTTTTGGGGTGCAGAACGTAAGTTTTGGCAACAAGATGGGACCTATGTTACCGCTGTTGGTTATGGCGCTGGAATTACCCCAAATCCAACTTATGAAGAAGTTTGCACAGGTGGAACCGCACATAATGAATTGGTTTTGGTGGTTTGGGATCCAAAAATTACAAATTATGAAAAATTAATAAAAGTGTTTTTTGAAAACCATGACCCAACCCAAGGCATGCGACAGGGCGGTGATATCGGAACGCAATATAGAAGCGGCCTTTATCCAACAAACGAAACCCAAAAACAAATTGCAATTAAAGCAATCGAAGAATATCAAACCCAATTAACAAAGGCAGGCTTTGGCAAAATCACGACCGAAATTGTTGAAAATATACCCTTTTATTATGCTGAAACTTATCATCAGCAATATTTAGCAAAAAACCCAGAAGGTTATTGCGGCCTTGGTGGTTTGGGCGTTTCGTGTCCAATTGGCTTAAAAACATAATTGTAACGATTTACCAATCAATCTAAGTTATTTTCCATATAGGAAGATAATATGGCTGATATTGACGTTTTGATAATTGGTGCGGGCATGGTTGGCCTTGGGGTCGGGCGTGCAATTGCAAACACTGGCAAAAGTGTAATTATCGTAGATAAAAACCCAAGTTTTGGTGAAGAAACTTCAAGCCGTAATTCAGAAGTTATTCACGCTGGAATGTATTATCCGACAGGAAGTCTTAAGGCGCAATTTTGTGTGCGCGGCAATCAATTAATTTATGAATATTGCGCGGCGCGCGGTATTATGGCCAATCCAATTTCAAAATTAATTCTTGCCACGAACGACACTGAAATTGATAAATTGCATCATATTTTTGAACAGGGACAGATTAATAATGTTCCCAATATGCGCATCATCGAAAGCCAAGAAATCAAAAAACTTGAACCCGCGCTTGATGCCAAACTTGCAATATATGCCCCCACATCGGGAATTATGGACAGCCATTCCATAATGCTCGCGCTTTTGGGTGAGATTGAGGATAATGGCGGCGCTTTGGCGCGCAATTCACCATTCATGGGCGCAAAACGTAAAGATGGCGAATGGGTGGTTGAAATCGGCGGCGATGAAGGCACAATAATAAGCGCAAATACACTTATTTTAAGTGCTGGCCTGTGGTCTGGTGCGGTTGCAAAAAATATTGAAGGTTTGGATGAAAAATTCATACCCGATGTAAAATATGCCAAGGGTAATTATTTTAGGTATATGGGAAAAGCGCCATTTTCACGCCTTATATATCCAATCCCAAATCATGGCGGCCTTGGAATTCATTTAACACCGGATGCGGCGGGTCACGCCCGCTTTGGCCCCGATGTCGAAGTTATTGAAGAGATTGATTATCGGGTTAATGAAAATCGCCGCGCCCTTTTTGCCCAATCTATAAAATCATATTGGCCACAATTGGATGAGAATTTATTATCACCAGATTATGCTGGTATTCGCCCAAAAATTGGCAAGGATGTTGAAAGTTTCACAGATTTTCAAATTCTTGATGAAAGCCAACATAATTTAGAAGGTCTAATCTGCTTGTTTGGCATTGATAGCCCAGGGCTTACTTCATCACTTGCGATTGGTGAATATGTTGCAAAAATGGGGGCGCTTGCTTGAAGCAGGAGCTTAAATCATTTTTGGGCGCAAAAGAAGCGATAAAAAAAATCAATCAATATGAATTGATTTTATTGTGGTTTCGTATTTTGGTTTTACCGCTTTCTATGGTTTTGATTTGTTCGGTATTTTTTGGGCAAATATTATTAAACCGCCCAAATCTTCCAAAAATTATTTTTGAATTGGCGAATGTTGGAATTATTTTGGGTGCGGGTTTTTGGGCATTCAAAAACTTCAAAAGCCTTAAAAATATTAAAAGCAATTCGATTATAAATTTTGAAATTCAAAACCAAATTAATGAAATTGCCCCATTAAGTGCCAATGATGATTTAAAAATCAGTGGCAATATTGAATTTTGGAATGAATTCAAAAAACAACAAATTAAGGCGCAAATACCAAAACCAAATTTTTTGGACTTTACAAATTCAAAAGATGCAAAGAAAATGGGTTTTTTGCTTGCTTCAATATTGGTCTTTGTATTTTATTTTTCAAATGCATTTAGTTTTTTGACGTGGAATTTTTCAAATTCATCGCAAATTTCGCAAAATATTCAAATTTTTGCCGCGCCCCCCGAATTCTTAAAATCTCCAAAAATTGATATTGAAAGTGGTAAGGCAAATTTAATTCCACAAAATTCAAAAATCACAATAAAAATATATTCCGATAAAGCCCGCCCCATTGCAAATTTTAATGGTAATAAAATTGAATTAAAACAATCTGATAATCAAAATTATTTTGGTGAAATTCTCGCGATTAATGACGGCAAAATCAAAATAAAATTGGGCGGTGAAAAAATAGCTTATAAAATAAAAATAAATAAAGATGCGCCCGTAAAATTCCTTTCAAATGTGAAAGTATTTCCAATCGGTGATGATAGGTTTATTTTACAATTTACCGCGAAAGAGGATTTTGGGATTAATCAAGCATCTATTGAAATTAGTGGTAAAGCCGAAAATTTTGGCCAACAAGAAAAAATAAACGAAGAATTTCCAATTGATATAAATAGCTTTAATAATCAGGGGCAATCGAGTTTAAATTTTAATAGCGCCAAAAGCGCACTTATTGGTTCGCGCGTCCTTGGACGCCTGAAAATTACCGACCTATCTGGAAATATAAGCTATTCAAGCCAGTTTTGGCTTAATTTAAGAGAGCCACAATTAAACGATGATTTAGCGCAATCCTTGCAAGAATTAAGGTTAAATATAATTCGCACCACAAATCCCTATGAAGCATATAATAATGCTTCGGTGCGAACGTATGACGAAAAATCAAATCAAGAAGTCCAAATAAGTTCGGATAATTATATTGAAAATGCCCCAAAATCCATAAAACAATCATATGATATTTTACAAATTTATGAGGCAAATTATCAATATTTACAAATGGATGAATTATCACATCTTGGTTTAATTTATGCAATTGAAACCCTTTCACGCGCACGAAATACCCAAGAAGCAAAAGAAGCGGGAAATATTTTATGGGAAATAATTGAAAAATACCGCGATGCCCAAAAAGACACCAAAACCCAAATAAATGAAGCGATAGAAAACCTTAAACAGGCCATAAAAAACAACGCAAATGATGCCGAAATAGAGCGTTTGAAACAAGAATTACGCCAAGCAATACAAAACCATGTTGAAGCATTAAAACAGCAACAACAACAATCTGGTGACATGGAAATAGAAGACAAACAAAGCCTTGGTGATAATGATATTGAAAAAGCCATTGATGAAATCAACAACAAACAGGGCGATGCAAGCCAAAAACTTGATGAATTAAACCAATTTCTTCAAAACATGCAATTGGATAATAATGGTAGTACTTCGGGGCGTATGGGTCAAACTTCTAACGATAGCCAATCCAATGACATTATCGATAAAGCGCAAAAATTATATGATGATACCCAAAATTCAAATGGATCAAATCTAGGTGAATTGGCACAAGAACAAGAAAAATTAGCCGATGAATTAAAATCAATTGATGAAAACCGCTACTCAAAAGCCATAAATGATATGGAACGTGCAGCGCAAGAATTAAAACAAGGCAATAAAGAAGGCGCACAAAAAGCCCAAAAGCAAGCGCTAGAAAGCCTGTCAGAGGCTATGAACCAAGGCGAAAATAATAAGGATCCAATGGGTCGCGAAAATGATAATAAATCAAATAAAGGTCGCCCAAACCCTAATGAGAAAACAAAAATCCCACCATTGGACAAAGAGCAAAAAACCCGTGAAATTCTTCAAAAATTGAAGGAAAAAGCAAACGATCCCAAAAACACCCCGCAAGAACAAGAATATTATGATCGGCTTTTAAAAAAACAATAATTATTTTGATAATTTTTGAATTTTAGCCTCGATTTCATTGATAAGTTTTTCGCGCCTTTGTTTGATTTCTTGCGGCGTTAATTTGGGTGGCGATATATCTTCAAATTTGTTTAGTTTTAATAGGCGCTCTAACAAATCTATTTCAATTTTTGCTAATTCATTATTTCCTGCCTCTATCGCCGATTTTAGGCGCTGACGAACAATTTCTTGCATATTTATTATATCGTTTTGGGACGAAATTTTTATTGGCTTTTTGATTGTCATTAATAAAAAATAATTCGTTTTTGAATGATGGGGATAATTATAATTTATATTCTTAAAGAATTTAATCCCCAAAAAGTTGAATCTATTGGCTATGCTTTCGGGTTAAGGTTGTAAAAACGCAAGTTTATTTGACTAATAAGTAAAATACGCGTTGAAATAAGGGTGATAGGCTTAAGCCATAATAATTATAAATTCGGAGAATGGTGAAATGAAAATTTCAAATGGAATAGTGGCTGCGCTGGTAGGGATAAGCGTATTGCCATTTGCCTCAATTGCACAGCCGATGATGCCATCTGATATGGCGCCGCCTAATGCACGCCCTGGCCAATGTTTTGCACGTGTTTTAGTTCCTGCAACATATGTTGCAGACCAAGCGCTAAATGTTGCAATCGAAGATGGCTATGTAATGCCACGCGTTGCAGACGCTAAATTTTCACAACCTGTGGTACGTGATGTAATCGCAAGCGATGGTTATAAAACTTTTCAGGTAACAAATCCTGAATTTGGATATGTTGATGAGAAAATCGTTCTTGTACCTGCGCATCACAAAGTTGTTGTTACGCCGCCAATGGCACACCAAGGTTTCAAAACTTATGTAGTTAAAAAGCCAACTTTGGTTTGGCGTCGTGGCTCTGATTTATCAAATGTTCGCCGTATAAATGGTGCAACTGGTGAAACTTATTGTTTGGTTGAAGAATATGGCGAAACTGTAAATGTTCCATACACTTCATATTCAGCACCAAAAGCTGATGTGAAATTTGTTCCTGTTGCTGAGCAATCAATTGTTAATCGCCGCCAAATTGTAACCAAAGAAGCAAGTGTGCGCGAAGTTTACGTTCCACCTGTTTTGAACGCAAAAAATCCACGCGTTAATACGCAAGAATTGATTTCTGATGCGCAAATTATTGGTGAAGATCGTATTGCGCCGCGCACAACTACAATCAATACAAAGCGCCTTGATAAACCAGAATATTATACTTGGGTTGAGGTTCCGTGCGATAATAGCAATGTTCAAAAAGTTTCTGTTGATTTGTCTTCAAACCAACGCGTTACAAATTCAAATATTGCGCCGTCTGATGTTGTTAGCGCAAAGAAACCACTTAATGCAGTAACTGCGGCAAATGTTCAAAAACGCCTTGGTGAACTTGGTTTCTATCGTGGGCCGGTTGACAATATTTATGGTTCAAAAACCCGCGATGCAATGCGCCGTTTCCAAGAAAGCAAAGGCCTTAATGCCGATGGTAAGCCAAGCATAGAGGCATTAAAAGCCCTTGGGTTTTAATCAAATTTAATCTCAACAAAAAAGCCGCCAATTCGTTTGGCGGCTTTTTTATTTGTATAATGAGATTATTATATACGTTGAATGATTGTTCCTGTGCCCATACCTGCGCCAACGCAAAGGTTGATAAGGGCGGTTTCTTTTCCTGTGCGCTCTAATTCTTCAAGAACGATACCAACAATCATTGCGCCAGTTGCGCCAAGTGGGTGACCCATTGCAATTGAACCACCGCAAACATTGATTTTATCATGCGGGATATCAAACGCCTGCATATAACGTAAAACCACCGAAGCAAAGGCCTCATTAAGCTCAAATAAATCGATATCTTTCGCGTTCATACCCGCTTTTTTAAGCACTTTTGCCGCCACAAATTCAGGACCAGTAAGCATGATTGATGGTTCAGAACCAACAGATGCAGTGGCAATAATTTTCGCACGTGGTTTTAAACCCGCGCGCTCGCCCGCTTCTTTAGACCCGATTAAAACACCAGCAGAACCATCAACAATACCAGAAGAATTACCCGCATGGTGAACGTGATTAATTTTCTCAAGCTCAGGGTAGCGCTGAAGTATTACCGCATCAAAACCTGGCATTACTTCGCCCATCATTTTGAAAGATGGCTCAAGGCTTCCAAGGCTTTGCATTGATGCATCACCGCGCACAGTTTCGTCATGGTCAAGAATGATTGTTCCCAATTGATCTTTAACCGGAAGGATTGAGCGTTTAAATCGTCCCTCTGCCCATGATTTTGCCGAACGTTTTTGGCTTTCAACAGCATAAGCGTCGCAATCATCGCGCGAAATGCCATATTTGGTTGCAATTGCATCAGCTGAAATACCTTGCGGCACAAAGCGGGTTTTAATCGCAACTTGTGGGTCGGTTGGCCATGCGCCGCCGTCTGAACCCATTGGAATGCGGCTCATACATTCAACACCGCCGCCAATTGCAAAATCAGCCTCACCAGCGATTACTTTGGCGCTTGCCATATTCACAGCCTCTAAGGCTGAAGCGCAGAAGCGGTTTATTTGAACCCCTGCGGTGGTTTCGGCATAATCAGCCATCAAAACCGCGGTTCTTGCAATATCTGCACCCTGTTCACCGATTGGCGTAACGCAGCCCCAAATAACATCATCAACCAATGAAGTATCAAGAGAATTTCTATCGCGTATTGCGCCCAAAATCTGAGACGAAAGGGAGAGTGCCGTTATCTCGTGTAAAGTGCCAGTATTTTTACCACGACCACGTGGGGTACGAACTACGTCATAAATATAGGCCTCAGTCATTATTCTTCCCCTTGCTTAATTTTATTAATCGCCAAAGATGATGTGGCGCGTGCTGCTATTTTATTACGGCTATCATAAAGTTCGGCTTCGGCAAACATAATATTTTTGCCTGTGGACGTTATTTTTGCAGATACCGTTACGTCATTTTCAGACTTTTTGCAGTGAATCGGGCGAAGATATTGAACGTTCAAATCAATAGTTGAAACAATTGCCCTTCCGCCCATTTTTACCATACATAACATACCAATTGTATCATCAAGCATTGCCGCCAAAAAGCCGCCCTGAATTGTGCCCATCGGATTGGCAAATTCAGCTTTTCCAACAAATTTAACCTTGGTTGTTCCTGCTTTTATATCAAGCTCGATAAGTTCAAAACCCAAAGTTTTTGAGCATGGCGCGTGTTCAAATAGCCCCGCTTTTTCAAATAATTCTTTTACCATTATGCAATCTCAACCTCGGCCTTGATGCTGTTTGCAATGTTACACACATCATGTGCCTTGTGATGAAGTTCGGCAAGTTCATCCGCGCTTGGCGCATTGCCTTCGAAGTCAACTTTTGGGTTTAGGGTGATTTTGGTAATCGAAATTTTGCCATTTTCATCTTTGCCCATAATGCCAATTGGGTCATCATTATATGAGTTTACAATAAATCCTGCGCGCCGTGCCAAATCCAAAAACCATAGCATGTGGCATGATGAAAGCGCAGCGACCAACAATTCTTCTGGATCTGCTGCATCTAATGCGCCCAGTGGCGGTTTAATCATCGGGTTTGGCGCGCCAGCAATTGAAAAGCCACCATCAAAGGAAATTAAATGCTTGCGGGCATATTTGCCATCAGAGAATGTCTGATCACCACGTTCCCATTTCACATTGGCTATATGTTCGCTCATTTTAATGCCCTTCTTTTGGATAGAGTTTTTGGAATAATATTGCACCAATAATTCCCGCCGCACATGGCATAAAGAATTTATCTATATTTATGACAAATAAATGCGGTGTTGCTTGGATAATTCCGATAGCTAAAAATGCCAAATATCCACCAATAGCACCGATAAAGTTTCGTGTAATAAATTTTATATTATCGGGTAGATTTTGTGTTGCTTTTAAAGTTATTGGTCCGAACAATAAGGCAGATGGCGCACCAATGATAAGCCCTAAAGTTGCGCCAAACATAATTACCAATAGCGCTGCGCTTATTTCATTTTGTAAGTTGAATTCAAATAATCGCGGCCTTGGAAAAATATAATCCGCCAAAACATACATTATTGCAATTATTAAACCAGTAAGAACCCCTGTTGCGACACAAACAAAAACCAAATTTATCCATTTGGGAAAATGTCTTTTATCACTTGGGGGTTCATACCAGTTTTCAGTCATTTTTTAAAACTCATCTGCGCTTAGTGCCATCATGCTTGTGGCGCCGGTTTGGATTTTTGCTAAATGTGCGGCGCAATCTGGAACAATGCGTTCCATGAAATAAGTCGCGGTTTTAAGTTTTGTGTCGTAAAACGGCTCTGAACCTTTTTTCTCAAGGGCTGATTTTGCCATAATTGCCCACATATATGAAAGGCCGCAAATACCGAATAAGTGCATGTAGTTTGTTGATGCAGCGCCTGCATTGTCAAAATTTACCATGCCATTTTGCATCAACCACATTGTTGCCGCCATCAAAGCGTCTTTTGAAGTTTTTAGACCTTTAATATATGGCGCAAGTTCAGCATTTTCAGAATTTGCTTTAACAAAAGCATCAATTTCGCCAAAGAAAGTTTGAACCGCACGACCGCCATTCATTGCAAGTTTGCGACCAACCAAATCAAGCGCCTGAACGCCATTTGCACCTTCATAAATCATTGCGATACGGGCATCGCGCACATATTGGCTCATGCCCCATTCTTCGATAAAGCCGTGACCGCCGTAAATTTGCTGTCCATTAACGGCATTTTCAAAACCTTTATCGGTGATATAGCCTTTAAGAACAGGTGTCAAAAGCGCCATATAATCGCTTGCTTTTGCTTTTAATGCTTCATCATTGGCAACATGCATTAAATCACCATACAAAGCAGTCCAATAAAGGAAACAACGCGCGCCTTCATTAATTGCTTTGGCATCCATAAGCATACGGCGCACATCTGGATGCACAATGATTGGATCCGCAGGGCCACTTGGGTTTTTTGGGCCAGTTAAAGAGCGCATTTGCAATCTATCTTTGGCATAAATAACCGCATTTTGATATGATGATTCAGATTGGCAAAGCCCTTGAAGGCCAACGCCCAAACGCGCAACGTTCATCATAACGAACATTGCATTAAGGCCTTTGTTTTCTTCGCCAACAAGCCAACCTTTTGCGCCATCATAATTCATAACGCAGGTTGAATTGCCGTGAATTCCCATTTTCTCTTCAATTTTGCCACAGGTCGCAGGGTTTCTTGCGCCCAAAGAACCATCTTCATTAACAAGGAATTTTGGAACAACAAAAAGTGAAATACCTTTTGTGCCTTCTGGCGCACCCGAGATGCGGGCAAGAACAAGGTGAATGATATTCTCGCTCATGTCATGTTCACCGGCGGAAATAAAGATTTTTTGGCCTGTGATATTATATGAACCATCGCCATTATCTTCGGCTTTAGTGCGCAATAGACCCAAATCAGTTCCGCAATGCGGCTCTGTAAGGTTCATTGTGCCTGTCCATTCACCTGAAACCATTTTTGGCAAATATATTGCCTTTAATTCATCGCTACCATGCGTAAGTAGTGCCGAATAAGCACCATGCGTAAGCCCTGGATACATTGCCCACGCCATATTCGCCGAAGATGCCATTTCTTGTAATAAAAGCGTAAGAACGTGCGGCAAACCTTGACCGCCAAATTCAGGTTCTGCGCCAATTGTTGGCCACGCCGCTTCACAATATTGTTGATATGCCTCTTTAAAGCCTTTTGGCGTTGTAACGCTGCCATCTTCATGACGGATACATCCCTCAGTATCACCAACGTGATTTAAAGGCGCAAGAACTTGCTCGCAAAATTTGCCCATTTCTTCAAGAATTACATCGCGTGTTTCTTTTGTTGCCTCCGCAAAGGTTCCAAGTTCCGCATATTGGTCGATGTTTAAAACTTCATCATAGATAAATTGCATGTCACGAATTGGTGCTTTATAAGCCATTTCACTCACCCTTTATTTGTAATTTTGTAGATATTCTTCAACGCGCTCAATATTGCCTTTAAGGTCACTTATCGCCGCAATTATGTCATTTTTTTGGTTTTCAAGAACTAATAATTGTTCTTTGAACTTTGCCAATGCAGTTTGCATTTGATGCTTTTTGCCACCTTCAAGATCATAAAGGTCAAGCATTTCTTTTAATTCTTCTAGCGAAAAGCCAATTCGTTTGCCGCGCAATACAAGAATAAGGCGCGCCCTATCGCGTGCCGTATATTTGCGTTTTTGCCCCTCGCGAATAGGCGATAAAAGACCTTTATCTTCATAAAAACGCAAAGTTCGCGCGGTAACGTCAAACTCATTTGACAAGTCGCCAATAGACCAAAAAATTTTTGATTTATTCAATATTTTTTCCATGAAAGCCTCAATAACACAAGCTAACGTTTACGTCAAGGTAAATATCGATTTTGATGTAAAATTTTTTTGTTTCACTTTTTAAGCGAACAGGCGTGTCATTTTTGTAATTATAG
>CAZKYS010000031.1:0-22040 GCA_964557085.1 uncultured Caulobacteraceae bacterium | reverse complement strand
TGCTGTAAATGGTCGAGTTTTTCAAAATTTATCCAATTTTCAGCCTTTGCGGCGTCTGCGCGCTTAAAGACCAAAAAAACACAATAAATATTCACCAAAATAGCCAAAATGCCAAAAGTAATTTTCGTTAAAATTAGTGGGGTAAAGTTCGTTGAACTTGACAAAATTGCCCCTGTAATCGCAACAATTATAAATGCTGGCACCTCAATAAAAATATCAACTTTTTTGTGTAATGCACAAAGAATTATTTCTTTATCGCGCCCCTTGCCTAAAAGCGCGCGTTCAAACAAAGCTTCAGTTAATACGCAACCAACCCATATTCCGATAAAAATTAAGTGAAATATGAAAACCATAATTCTATTCCATATCTTTTATAATTGCTTCTGCCTGTTTTAATTCTTCTTCACTTATTGTTTCTTCATTAAGTTTTTGGCTGGTGATATTTTTTATAGCAAAAAGGACGCCAAAAGCCAAAAGCAAAATTGGCGCGAGCCATAATAAATAGGTCACCTTATTAACCTGCGGCCTTAAAAGAACATATTCACCATAATGGTCGGCAAAATATTTGCGAATTTGTGTATCACTATCGCCTGCTAAAATACGCTCTTTGATGACATCGCGCATATCAATTGCAATTTTGGCTGATGATGTTGCCACAGGCTCGCTTTGGCACACCACGCATCTTATTTCACGCCCAAGGGCATTATAACGCTCTTCTTGTTTTGGGTTTAATTCTTGGGCAAAAACAGGTGATGCAATGAAAATTAAAAATGCGATGAATAGCTTTTTCATTTTGCAACTGCCCCCTTTGCCTTTGGCGCGCCAATTCGAAGACCGCGATCAGAAAGACTAAATAGGCCACCAATCGCAATAAGGAATACACCGCCAAACACCCAGCCGATAAAGCGGTTATAATAAAGGCGCAATGTCCATTTTGGTTGGCCCGTTGTAAAGTTTGGCTCACCTAATGCAATGTATAATTCGCCGCCGAGATTTCCTTTACGGCTTACTTCTGTGGTTGGCATTTTTGCAGCAGGATAATATCTACGTTCTGGTTTTAATACGTAATTTAACGCACCATTTTTCACTTTTATATGCGCCACATCAGAATAGAAATTTGGCCCTTCTTCTGAGGTAATTTGGTTTAAGGTCACTTCGTAATTGCCAAATTTAGCGCTTTCACCAACACCCAAAGCAATTGTATTCTCTTGGGAGAAGTTCATTTGAACAACCGCGCCAGTTATGAAAATACCAATGCCAAAATGCGCCAAAAACATTCCAATATTGCTGCCACGCAAATTATCAAAGCGCTTCATGGCTTGGCTTAGCGCGATTTTACCAATACCGATTTTTTGTGAAATCTCTTGAATTGCGCCAAGCATAACCCAAAAACCAATTGCAATTCCAACCGAACTCATTGGTTTGTCTTTACCCAAAAACGCCGCGATTAGACCGAAAATAATTGCGAGTGCAAACGTCAATATAAGTTTTTTCCCTTGCTCTAATGGCTTTGCACGTTTCCATGTAAAGAAAGTTGCAAATGGCATGACGCAAAGAATAATGCTCATGAGTGGGGTGAAAACTGCATTGAAATATGGTGCACCAACCGAAATTGCGCGCCCGTAAATCGCCTCACCCAATAATGGATAAAGAGTGCCCACAAGAATTGTAAAACTTGCAACAACCAAGAATAGATTGTTCAAAACCAATGTGCTTTCGCGTGAGAAAACGGCAAAAAGGCCACGGTCTGAACCCATTGAAGCGCCCTTAAGACCATAAAGCAAAAGCCCACCGCCAGTGAACAAGCCCAAAATCATAAGAATAAAAATCCCACGTTTTGGATCAAGCGCAAAAGCATGAACCGATGTCAAAACGCCAGAGCGCACCAAGAAAGTGCCCAATAATGACAATGAAAACGCCAATATTGCTAATAAAACCGTCCAAGATGCCAATGCACCGCGTTTTTCGGTAACTATCGCAGAGTGTAATAACGCACTTGCCAAAAGCCACGGCATAAAGCTTGCGTTTTCAACTGGATCCCAGAACCACCAGCCGCCCCAGCCAAGTTCATAATATGCCCAATAAGCACCAAGCAGGATGCCAATTGTCAAAAATGTCCAAGATGCAAGAACCCAAGGGCGTAAAATCCGTGCCCATGCCGCATCCACCGCCCCTTCAAGAAGCGCAGCAATTGCCAATGAGAAAACTAATGAAAGTCCAACATAGCCTAAATATAAAAATGGTGGGTGAATTGATAATGCAGGGTCTTGTAAAAGTGGATTTAAGTCATTTCCCTGAAATGGTGGCTCAAACAATCTTACAAATGGGTTAGACGCAAATAAAACATAAGCAACAACCGCAGCACTAATTAAACCCTGAACACCAATCGCACGCGCTTTAAGGGTCGGGGCAAGTGTTTTTGCCCGTAAAACAAGCGCCAAGGCAAAACCAATCGAAACCAAAACCCACAAAAGCATAGAACCTTCATGATTGCCCCATGTTCCCGAAATTTTATATATTAATGGCTTTAAAGTGTGGGAATTTTCAACCACATTTTTAACCGAAAAATCGCTTACTAAATGGGAATAAACCAATGCAAGGAATGCAAATAATATTGTTGCAAAAGCAAGAATAACGCTTCGGTTTGCGCCATTTATAAGTGATATATTGCGCGAACTTGCGCCATATAGACCAAAAAATGCCTGCACCAATGAAAGCGCCAAAACTAAAACTAATGAAAAATGGCCAATTTCAACCAACATTATTTATTCACCGCTTCTGCTGCACCGCGCCACTGACCGGATTCTTTTAAAGAATCTGCAACTTCTTTTGGAACATAATTTTCATCATGTTTTGCCAAAATGCGATCTGCCTTAAATTCTTTTGGCTGCGTTAATTTACCTTCGGCAATAACCCCCTGCCCTTCACGGAATAAATCGGGGACAACACCTTTATATGAAACTTTAATATCATCGCTACCGCTGCCATCGGTAATCATGAATTCAGTTATTCCATCATCAAGTTTTTTAACACTACCAACAGTTACAAGACCGCCAAGGCGAATATTTTGCCCGATTTTCGGTGGGCGCTCTTTAACATCTTTTGGTGCATAGAAAAATGATACTGTTTTCTTCATTGCAAGCGAACCAAGCAAAGTTGCGCCGCCCAAAACCACTGCGCCAATTGCGATTATTAAAAGTGTTCTATGCCGTCTTTTCACTATTTTTGCCCTGTTTGCGTATGGTTCTTCATATCTCGTATTTGTTGGCCTTGGCTTGCGATTGCCATCCCAAGTAATTGGCGCCCAAATTCAGTATCTTGATATTTCAAACCATCGGTTAGAATTGAAAGTGACTTTTGATTATCTGTCTTGGCAATTACTTTTGCCAATGACAGACGAAGCCCCAAATCTTTTGGGTCAGCATCTAATTTAGCGGTGCGTTGTGCAATCATGGTTTGTATAAATTCTTGTGGATTTTTACCTTCCATTGCCGCTGCCATCATTGGCGGCATTTTACCACCACCCATCATTGGCCCACCAGAACCCATTTTAGGACCAACATCTAATTTGGAAATTTCATCCATAATTCTGTATGCAAGACCCATTTTTCGCGGGTCATCATTTTTATATTTTTCCCATGCGCCTGACCATTGTTCCATTGCTTCTTTTTTCTCATCATTTTTCCAAAGCGCAAGGCCGCGATAAAAATGTGCGGTTGAATTGTCAGGTTCTAATTTAAGTGCCGCAGCCTCAGCACCAAGGAATTCTTTATCTATTTGATAATCTGATAGGCGCAAAAATGTGCCGCCCAATTCAGCAAGGGTTTCGGCATTATTTCCATCACGCCTTAATGCAGCTTGGAAAGCGTGTAATGCATCATTATCACGACCATCGGAAGCCAATATTTTACCCATTAATAAATGCGGAATTGCATCTTTTGGGTTTTCTTGCGCCTTCGATTGTAACAAAAGCATAATTTCATTTTCACCCAAAGTTTCAGGATTGCGCGCCAATAATTCTTTTTCGCGTGATTTTATTGGCATATCTTTCATCAATGGATTACCGATGAAAAAATAAATTCCAATCGCACAAAGACCAATAAAACCCGCCGAAAACAATGGAATCACTTTCGAAACATTAGTTTTATATTCGCCTTTATCTTGATTTTTCGCACGTAAAATTCGTTTTAAAATTTCATTTTTAGCGCTTGAAAAATCCTGTGCATCAATACGCCCTTCTTCAAGATCAGCTTCAAGATCTTTTAATTGCGCGGCGTAAATTACCGAATTGTCTTTATAATCAATTTCATCTTTTTTTGCCAAAGACTTAAAAAGAAAAAATATAATCGCACTTAAGATTAAAAGTGCTGCGGTGAAAAAAATCACAATATCAATTGGGCTTGCTGTGGTTTGCATAATTCTCAATGACGCAATTAGCGCTTAATTTCAAGCGCAAGAAATTCAATTATAATTTCGCGCTTATAGTTCATGATAATGAATTGCAAGAATGTGGCAATTTGAAGCGGTTGGAATTTATGATTTAAAATTAGGCCGCTAATTTACGTTCCAATGATTTTGCCGCCGCAGCATCATCAATGATTGAAACGATTTCCACAGATTTTTTTGACCATTCATCAAAAAAGCGACCACGCTCTTCATGTGAAAATAATGTTACTAATCCTGATTTTAACCAGTCACAATGCCGAAGCATTGCCTTGTGAACATTATCACGTGTGCCACCAAAACCTGCATTTGGTGCATAAAGCCGTGCATCACGGATGAATTTTGCAAATTCCATCGCAGATTTAACCCTATCGGGCACTAATTCACTGCTGGTGCGGGGCAAATCAATATTGCCAAGCCCTTTTATACGGCCTTTATCAATTGGGAATGCCTGTTCTAAAACGCTTTGGGCGTGTTCACACATATCATTGAAAACTTCGCCTGCGCGTATGCGAACTTGCCTTAATGCTTTTGTCCAAGGGCCGCCATCAATTAATAGATTGCAGCGCTCAAAACCAACACTCATTTGATTATAATCTTCGATTAAAAGTGCCACCTCATGACCATCAAAGTCATTTGATTTTCGAAGATTATTTATATGCTCAACCTTACGTTCCAATAATGCGATAAGGCGAACACCAATTATATTATATGCCGTAACCGCAAGTTTTCGGTCATTCATATCGACAACCGCCGATTTAATAATCCTTAAAACCGACCAAGGCTTATGCGAATTACCCATCAATAATAAAAGAAAGTCAGACGCAGTTTTAACATCACTTTTATCAAGCTTGGTTAGGTATAAACAAAAAGCGGAAATATCATTATCGCCAAAATCACCCAAATCGGCGGTTACATCAATTTTTCTTTGGCGCGCTTCATGATCAACCTGAAGCCAATGAATAAATCTTTTACCCGCTTCGGCTTCGATACTATTATCTAATTGGTGCAAAATATTTTCATCTTTATCAATTGTTTTTTGATAAAAAACTTCACGCAATTTTGCGCCATAATATGCGGCACTATTTTTATCGCTATGCATTAATGCGATTTGAGCCTTTGGTTCTAATTCTTCTATCTCTTCGCTTGCAAGTTGGTTTTTGAATACATCCCAAATTTTGCGTAAATTTGCGCGGTCAAATGAGCCAGGCAATGGTTTATGATTATTATCAAATGTTTCGTAAAGCGATTCAAAAGGTTTAAAGAAAAGTCTTGAAACGCTTATGTCACGGCCTTCTTTTAAAGGTTGCGGGTCTGGTTTTGCTTTTGCTGATTGTGCAAATGACGCCAATAATCTTGAACGTAATAATAATTTTAGCTGATTTAAAACAGATGAAGGGTCGTCACTATCAGGCAAAGTTTCAAGTTGCGTCAGAATATCACCCGCCATTTGTGGTGGGGCGCGCATAATAATGCTTTTTAACGCTTCTAGTTCTGACAAAACACTACCTAAAGTATATAATTCGAATCATTAACCTAAAGATTAAGCATAAAATTATTAAAATTAAGTATTTGTTACTGGTAAGTGTAAATTTACCTTAAGACCGCCCAATTCCGAATCTTCCAAATGCAAATATCCGCCATAGGCGCGCGCCGTTTCATCAGCAATATTCAAACCAAGGCCAGACCCATGCGAGGTTTCATCAAGCCTTACACCACGCCTTAAGGCATCTTTAATTTGGCTTGGGTTTAAGCCTTCACCATCATCTTCAATAATTATATTGATTTCGTCGGCGCTTTCTTTGAACGAAATTTCAACAAGACCACCACCATATTTACAAGCATTTTCGCATAAATTACCGATAAGGTCTTCTAAATCCTCACGGTCACCACGAAAAGATGCATCGGTTTTTCCAATAATATCAATTTTTACGCCATCATGCGCATATAGGCGTGATAATGTACGAACCAAATCATCAACAACATTTTGTATTTTAATACGTTCACGCGAAATTTCGGCGCGGGCAGCAGCGCGGGCACGTTTCAAATAATGTTCAACTTGGCGCGTCATATTTTGCGCTTGGGTTTCAACTAATTCACCTAATTGGCTTTTATCAGTTTTAGCCTCATTGAGCATAACGGATATTGGCGTTTTTAGTGCATGGGCAAGATTTCCAACATGGGTTCGTGCCCTTTCCACAACTTCACGATTATGAAGCAATAAAGCATTTAATTCTTTGGCTATTGGCGCAAGTTCGGGGGCGATATTTTCATCCAAACTATTATTACCCCCATCACGCATTAGGGCAAGTTCACGGCCCATTTTGCGCAATGGAAAAAGGCCAATTTTTACTTGTAAAAAATTTGCGGCAATGAAACCAATTGCAAGCGTTACAAGGCTTATTATCAAAATTTGATTGAAATAATTAATTGAATTATTTATTTCATTCACATCCCCCGTTACAAGCAATAGAATTGGTGTTTGCACATTGGGTAATTGAATAATTCGTCCCGCCATACGTAAATTTTCATCAGCGCGTTTGATATTTATAAATGCCGTTTCACCTTTTAAATTTTTGGCATCCAATAATAATTGATTTGGTGCTTTCAATTGCTCATCAAAAAGTGAGCGTGAACGAATCATATTTGAAATCTGCCCATTATTATCAATGAATGAAACCTGCCAATAATAGCCAGATAATGGGCGCGTAAACCTTGGATCGGTTGGGCTTCTTGGAACATCGATTATGTCATTTTTAACTTCAGAGCTTGCGGCAAGCGCGTCAAGATTAACCTTAAGTCCAAGGTCAAAAGATTTTTCCAAAGAAGAGTGGAATATTGCCGATAAAACTATGCCCACAGTAAACAAAGCAACAAAACTTACCAAAGATGCGGTAATTATAAGCCTTGCGGTCAATGAGATATTTTTAATCTGCATGACCTATTTTCATTAATTTTCAGGATTAATCAACTGATAGCCAAGGCCACGAACAGTTATAATCCTATCTTGGCCAATTTTTTTACGCAAACGCCCGACAAAAACCTCGATAGTGTTTGAATCGCGGTCAAAATCTTGATCATAAATATGCTCTATAAGTTCTGAACGTGGAACAACGCGCCCTTCATGGTGCAGTAAATAAGTCAAAAGGCGCAATTCATGCGAAGTAAGTTTAACCGGATTGCCATTAACCGTTGCACGTTGTGCACGCGGGTCAAGCCTTAGGCCGCCGCTTTCAAGTGCCGCAGTTGCGTGCCCTGCGGCACGGCGAACCAATGCACGAAGGCGTGCCAATAATTCTTCGGTGTGGAATGGTTTTGTAAGATAATCATCAGCGCCAGCATCAAAGCCCGCAACTTTTTCCGACCATCTATCACGCGCAGTTAAAATCAAAACAGGCATTGTGCGCCCATCTTTGCGCCAGCGTTCAAGAATAGTTACGCCGTCCATTACGGGAAGGCCCAAATCCAAAACTACAACATCATAAGGTTCGGTATCACCCAAAAAATGACCTTCTTCGCCATCACGTGCAACGTCAACGGCGTAACCAGAATCAAGTAATGCGCGCTCTAATTGGCGGCGAAGGTCATTGTCATCTTCGATTACTAAGCAGCGCATTAGCCACCTGCCCTTCTTAAAATTTGCCCAGTTTCAGCATCAACTTCGAATTGAATAATCGCACCGCGATTTGATTGCCAGCGCACATAATATATCTTGCGCCCGTTAACATCAACTGGTCCATGCGCATCAAGTACGCTTCCAGGGACTTGGGAATTAATGATTTGCGCAACATCTCGCAAAGATAAAACCCGACCATTATCAGCCATCACAGGTTTATCTTGGGCAAAGCCCATGTGCATTGCACTATTATTACCACCACCAAATTTGAATGTTGGTTTTGCCTGTGCATTATTTGCAAAGGCTAATAGTGAAACAAAGATGAAAGCGAAAAGTTTTTTCATAATTCTCTTATACTTATTATTGATGAACACAGTTTGAATGGGGCATTAGATATTTTATTCATCTTCGTTTTATTTTGATTAAATTAGTTTACACATTTTGCAATATTTTTATGCAAAGTTTTTCAATCAATTCAGCTATATAAGGGCTTTTTGATAATTTTAAAGCAAATTTTTTCAGTTACAATTCTCAATAAAACCGCAAAATAATTTTTTAATAGATTGAATTGAATTTTCATCATGAACACCCTGTGGTGTGGGCCACATTAATTCAGGATGCCATTGAACACCAATTGAAAATTTTTTGCTTTTTATTTCAATTGCTTCGATTGTTCCATCTTCTGCTTTTGCGCTTATAATTATATTATCGTTTGGATATAAAATCGCCTCGCTATGATGGGAATTCGTTGTGATTATGGGCGCATTTATAATTTTACCAAGGTGTGTATTTGGAATGATTTCAACTTTGTGGCGTGTTTCGCGATTATCATGGGCGATATCACCCTTCTGATGCGCCTTAAGTTGATATGTCATTTTTGCGCCATGCAATACACCCAAAAGCTGCATACCATTACATATACCCAAATAAGGTTTATCAGCATCAACAAAAGCCTTGATTAAATCAGCCTCAATTGCAAACCTATCAGAATATGGCGAAATACTTTTTTCCCCCTCAATATAAGCATAATCAGGGAATTGTATGCGTGCGCCCGTTGATAAAAGCCCCTGACAATTTTGAATTGCAAATTGCAAAGAGGTTTTTTCATAAGGAAGGCCAATTGGCGCACCGCCCGCTTCATATATTGCACGAAAATAGCCTTTATTAGTCTCGTAAAAACGCCCACCATTTGACGTGTTTTCATCAAGAATAATTCCAATTAATGGGCGATTATCAATTTTCATAATTCGTGCCTATTATCCACGTTTAGTTGGAATTTTTTCAAAGCCAGACCAAGAATTTAATAAATTTCCAAGTTCAGAATTATCACCATCTGGAAGGCTTATAAGTAATTTGACGTAAAAATCGCCAATTTTATCACCCTTGGCAATGCCACGCCCTTTTAGACGCAATAATTGACCACTGTTGGAATTGGGTTTTAATGTCATTGCAACATTTCCAAGTGGGGTTGGAATTTCAACCTTTGCACCCAAAATTGCCTCTTTCAAGGAAATATGTAAATCTGAATAAACATCCATGCCTTGAATTAAATAGTTTTTATCAGGCAATATATGAATTTTTACCAATAAATCGCCATTCGGAACGCCTTTACCGCCTTTTCCGCGTAATCTTAGGGTTTGCCCTTCTTCAACGCCTGATGGGATTGCAATTTCAACCTGTGCACCATTTATTGTAATGCGCTTTTTGGCGCCCAATATTGCATCCAATGTTTCAATATCAAGGTTTGAATTTATATCTTGGCCTTTTTGGTTTGGTCTTGTGCTGCCTTGTTTCATATTTCCACGTAGGCCAGCGCCAAACAAGTCACCAAAAAAATCTTCAAAATCGGGCGAACCAAAACCACCCTGCCCACGCCTTGGGCCACCACCCGCATTCATGCCCGCGAATGGACCACCAGGACCGAACGGGTCACCGCCACCGAATGGGTTTGAACCACCTTTAAACCCACCACCGCCAAAACCTGCAAATGCAGGGTTTCCATCGGCATCTATTTCACCATTGTCAAATTTTGCTTTACGCCCTTCATCATCAAGAAACGAAAATGCGGCAGAGATTTTTTTAAACTTCTCTTCGGCGGGTTTGTTGCCAGGGTTTTTGTCAGGGTGAAATTCTTTGGCAAGTTTACGATAAGCCTTGCGCACTTCTGCAAGTGGTGCGCCTTTTTTTACGCCTAAAACTAAATATGGATCTTCAGCCAACACAAACTCCAAAATACAAAATATACTTAATAAATAGGGATTAATCCAATTTATACAATTGCGTCATCATGATAATCACTTAATAGCTCTAGCAAGATATCACGAATAAAACTTGAATGAATTACCAAGCCAATTTCAAGGCTTTCATCGTTTAAATTAACCTGTTTTGCAATAAGGCCCACCACAAAGCTTGCATGTTCCACACTGCCGAATTTTCCATTCTTGCTTAGTTTTTCAACCACATAAGCGGGGCCACCCGAATTACCAGGGAAAATCGTTAAATCGACCAAGAAGCTTGGGAAATCACGAACCGGCCACACAGGATAACTTGCCACCCGCCCCGACCGCAGAATTGCAAAACCCAAACCATTTGCAGGAAGCCCGCGCGGGAAACCCAATGTTATAATCTCATCACCAAGGTTTAGATTGTATTTTTTTATTGTTTTTTCATCTGCCAAAAGGTCAAAATCAATTGCATTATCTTTGGCAAACTTAGGTGGGTCAATCCAAATTACACCAATGTCACGCTCTGGATGTGTAAGCCAAAGTGGGTGATTATTATCATCACGGATTTTAAACTCACTGGGTTCTTTTACCCATTTTTCATTATCATCAATCTTACGCCATGAAATAATTGCATTTTGCTTTTTCATCATATCAAGAACGTGTGATGCGGTTACAAGCGCGTAACGGGCAAATTCACCTGCCTGACTTAATCGAACAATCCAAATAGTGCCAGAAACAATATTTCCGTTTTCTTGGGCTTGTTCAATTTTATATGTGGCGTTTAAAATTTTAAGATTTAGATTATCATTCATACGAATGCTATATAGTCAAATCATACTTTACAAAAGACAATTTTGCGCAAGCTCAATTGGCCTATTTTCAATGCGTCTGAGCGTGCACGCCAGCCCATAATTTGGTTTAGGGCAAAGTTCGCGGCAATTATACCGCCATCTTTAATTAATTGCGCCTGAAAATTTTCCCAGTCTTCTTTGATTTTGTGTTGGTTTTTATTGAAACCATTTAAGAAATCCGCGCCAATATCTTCATCAGCAATAATTTTAAGGCCAGCGGCATCCATGGTTTCATTAAGTTCGGCAACATTAATAAATTCGCGGCCTTCTGGCGCTGAATATTTATCACCGATTTGAACACCTTCTGGAATGAAGAAGTCAAACCAATAACCAATCCCATTTGGTTTTAAATTGCGGGCCGCAGAGAAAATATGTGCCTGTGCGCCTTCCGCACTTGTCCCACGTAGGAATATAAGCAATCTATCAGCTTTGTTTTTTGGTAATTTCGCGGGTGATCCGTTAAAATCTTCGCAAATAACAGATTTTGCACGTTTTTCAGACTTCACAAATTCAAGGCATTTTTGTTTTAAAAATGCGTTTGATTCATAATTTGTTATTTTCACTTCTTGATTAGTGATAATTTTTTTTAATCTTGCACCAGATTCACCACCAAAAATCGAGATTTTGCTATTTTTTGACCAATCAATTTGGTCAATTAATTTATCATCAAATGCATCATCAAGTGGACTAGTACGGCCATTTCCCCAAAGAAGATTGGTGGCGGCTAATATTGCATCATTCTTATCATCAGGTTTTAGTGTGCCCTTACCTTCAACAACTTCAAGATTTGCACCTTCTTGTGCATTTTCGTCATCAGATTTTTCAGCAGCATCAACGCCATTCCACCACGCAGCAAAACGCGCACCCATATCTTTCATGGATAATTTATTTGTTTTTTGCGGCTTCGCTTCAGCAGACATAGACGCTAATTACACTAAAAATTTTAAAAACTTATTTACATTGAATAAATTGTGCAATCTGGTCGAAATAAGTTTCGCGCGAATTATCACGCAATAGCATATGATATGCATCGGGGTAATTTTTTACAATTATTTTCTTCTTTAATTTTTTTGCAAATTTCTTACTGGCAGCTGGTGGAATGATTTGGTCTTTGCCGGCGAATAATATCATAGTTGGAACATCACCCAATAATGGGGCGGCGCGAAATGCCTGCTCCATCATATCAACAAGCCCTTTTAGGGTTGTTGGAATTGTTTGCCAAATCATATTTTTATCATGCCCAACTTGAAGAAGCATTTCATCATTATCAGACGCTTTTATAACTTTATAGGCAATTTTGGGCGGGCTTAATTGCTTTTTGGGAATGAATTTATTCATAAACCAAAGGCCAAATCTATAAATCACGGGTTGATTGGTCCAACCGGAAACCCCAGGGGCAACTAAAATTACTTTATCAGCATTATGACGCAATTTATTGAAATATGACGATAAAATTGTAGAGCCACCCATTGAATCGCCAAGTAAAATAATTTCCTTATCTGGGAATTTGATTTTAAGGGCATTAATAATTGCAATAAAATCTTCTGCCATATTTAAAGCACCTGCCCATTCACCGCGATTTTCGTTGCGACCAAAATGGCGCGCATCATAGGCAATTGTTGCAATATTATGTTGCGCCAAATATGGGCTCATTAAATTGAATGAATTTCCATAATCATTCATTCCATGAAGCGCCAAAATTATTGCATTAGGATTATTTTCAAATCCCCAATGGGAAAAATAAAGCCTTTGACCGCTTGAATCGATAATTACAGAATCATCAAAATTTATATCCACCTATGTGCACTCCTTGATTGGATATATATAGTTATTTGACCTTGCATTTCCATCAAACATAAACAGGATTTACATAAATTTTTTGATAGGCTTTGGGCCAAATTAAGGCATATTCATGCGATATTCAGCTTATCGCCACATTTTCGCCATAATGTGTAACCCATTGAACACACTATGCTTTTTGTGCATGCACATTACAGAATGGAAAGTTGAAACCCAAATTGCGCATCCTTAAATTAGGATTGTTCGCGGGCCTCCCCCAATTAAATTTAAACAAACCCCGCGAAAATTTTGGAGAATAAAATGCGTACTTTAGTAATCGCAACAATTGCATCTTTAGGCCTAGTTGGCGCAGCTTCTGCACAAGAAATGGTTGCAAAACCTTATATCAATGCAGGCGTTACCCAACATCACACTTCTAACACTGATACAGCATCTATCACTGGTCGTTTTGGTGCAGATTTCAATAAAAACTTTGCATTAGAAGCTGAAGGTGGCTTTGGTGTAACCAATGATACAGTTGCAGGTGTTAAACTAAAACAACGCGGTGATCTTGGTGCTTATGCAGTTGGTAAATTGCCAGTTGACGAAAAATTCAGCGTCCTTGGTCGTCTTGGCTATCATGAAACTTGGGCACAAGCTAAATCAGGCGCAACGACTGTAAAAGACAATAATGGCAGCTTTGCCGCAGGTGTTGGCGCACAATATATGTTCAACGACAAAAACGGCATTCGCGGCGACTACACACGTTTCACTGAAAACGATGGCGTTGATAATTTTGCCGTTTCATACGTTCACAAATTCTAATTTTTAGAAATTATAAACTTAATTACAATGCCCCCGCAATTTAATTGCGGGGGCATTTGTTTATAAAATTTATTTATAGTAATACGTTAAAATTGCATCAAAATAATTCACTTATTTATTTTGAATAATCATTTATAAATTAATTTATAATATTTTACTATAATAATATAGTAAAATTGGTAATTATCATGCTAGACGAAATTGATTATTTAATTAAAAAAGCACCTTCAATATTAGTCTTCTACGTATATTTATTTTTAATATTTGGATGCATAGCATATGAAATTATTAAATTCTATTATAATGGTGGGAATGACTTTTCAGAAATATCTTTCAATAACATATTACTAGACATTATGATTTCAGGTTTTCATTTCGGTGTAATTGGAAAAATTATTTTCCAAGAGAATAAGTCCGCTTCAAAAGCAGCAATGATTTTAGGCTTTTTTCCAACCGTCTTATTTTTAATACCAATAATGATTATGCTTTCAGGACACCAATAAAACTTAAAAACTAATGCCCGCGCGCAATCAAAACAACAATCGCGATTATCAATATCGCAAGAATACTTGTTACTAGATATAATTTCTTCTCGATAAATTCTTCGATTGTTGGGCCGTATTTTTTTGTAAGGCCGGCAACCGCAAAAAAGCGAATACCGCGCGAAATCAAAGAGAAAATTACAAATAAAGCAAAATTATATTTCAATGAGCCTGAAAGCCATGTCACAATCAAAAATGGAATTGGAATAAGGCTTTTAATCATAATCGCAAAGCCACCCCATTTTGCATAGGCTTCTTTAACGCTTGGAATATGTTTGGTTAAATGAAGGAAATCAAACAGCTTTACGCCAATTGTGTCCATCAAAAAAAGCCCAATGAAATAGCCCGCAATCCCCCCAATTATTGAAAAAATTGTTGCAATAGTTGCCAAGCGCCACGCCTTTTCAGGCTTTAGTGCAACAGCAGGTAAAAGCATAACTTCGGGCGGGGTTGGAAACAAACAAGCATCATAAAATGAAACAAAGGCTAAAACACCATCAGCATTTTTTGATCCAGCAAGTGCACGGAATTTTTCATATAATTTTCTAAGCATTGCATCGCCATAGCGATATTGAAGCCATAGATAAAGCAAGTTTGGCATTAAATTAAAGTAACAGGCCGAATTTACTTGATTTTTTGATATTGAGTGGCAAAATCAACGCACAGGGAGGCAAAAATGAAAATAGCGGGCGTTAAAATTATCGGGGTTTTGGTTGCGGCAATTGTGGCTTATGCAATTGGCGCATTATATTATGGTTTAATATTTGCAGACTTATGGCAAAAACTTACAGGTGTTAATGAAGCAAATATGCAAGGTGAGATGTGGCGTATGTCACTTTCATGGATTATGCCACTTGTAATTTCTTTTGCGATTGCAAAACGCAATAATGCATTAAACATACAATCACTTATCAGTAGTGCTAAAAGTGGGTTTGCAATTGGCCTTTTACTTACGTTTAGTGCAAGGCTTTATAATTTTGTTTATTCTGCTGAACCATTGCAACTTTTCATTCTTGATGGCGTGCATTTAATACTAATCAGCACGGCAATTGGAATTGTTCATTCATTAATGAAAACTGCCAGTGAATAAATGGATTTATAGCTAGCTAAAATTACCGCAAAGTGATAGCCAAATTCCGATTCATGAGTCGGGGGTAAGTTTGCGCATTTTATTGGTTAATGATGATGGAATTCATGCCCCAGGGCTTGATATTTTAGAAGATATCGCACGTCAAATTTCTGATGATGTTTGGATTGTGGCACCTGATATTGAACGCTCTGGCATGTCGCGTGCGCTTACGCTTTCTGATCCAATTCGGGTTCGTAAGATTTCGGAAAAGCGTTTTTCATGCTCTGGAACGCCAACGGATTGTGTGCTTTTGGGGGTTTTGGATCTGGTAAAAGGCACAAAACCTGATTTGATTTTATCAGGCGTTAATCGCGGTCAAAATTTGGCCGAAGATGTGACTGTATCGGGAACAGTTGCTGGCGCGGTTCAGGGGATGCAAATGGGCATTCCATCAATGGCGCTTTCGCAATCAATTAATTATCACCTTGGCGAAGATGTGAATTGGGATGTGGCAAAAAAACATGGTGCGGATGTTGTAAAACGTCTTATCGCACATTCATGGCCTCAATCGGTTGTTATGAATGTAAACTTCCCTGCTGAATTAAAAGATGATACACCAATTATTGAAGCTACATTCCAAGGAATGCGTGAAGAAGATGTGAACCATCTTGATAGGCGTGAGGATTTGCGTGGCAATGATTATTATTGGCTTGGCTATAATAATCAGGATTTTATTCCACCTTTGGGCTCTGATTTACGGGCAATAAACGAAGGCCATATTTCAATCACCCCGCTGCATATTGATTTAACCTCACATCAGGTTCTAAATGCCCTTAAAAAAGAATTTCTATTCAAAGGGGATGATGCTTAATGGATAGCCAAACCGGACGCGCGCAATTAATTTTGGCATTACGCCAACAAGGTATTCGTGATGCCCGTGTTTTGGATGTTATGGAAACAACCCCACGTGAAGCATTTGTTGGTGATGAATTTAAAAATAAAGCGTGGGAAAACCAAGCGCTACCTATTCAATATGGTCAAACCATTTCCCAACCCTTTGTAGTTGGCGCCATGAGTGCAGCCTTAGAATTAAAAGGGCATGAAAAGGTCTTAGAAATTGGGACGGGTTCAGGCTATCAAAGTGCAATATTATCAAAACTTTGCAGGCGGGTTTTCACAATCGAACGCTACCGCCCATTATTGCGAATTGCGCAATCACGATTTGAACAATTACGCCTTAATAATATTGTTTCTAAATGCGCCGATGGTTCGCTTGGTTGGCCCGAACAAGGGCCTTATGATGCAATAATTTCAACCTGTGCCTGCCCTGCACGCCCTGATACACTTTTATCGCAATTAAAAACTGGTGGGGTTTTAGTTGCCCCAGTTGGCATGGGAAGTGTGCAAGAATTATTACGCTATAGATTACGCGAAGATGGCATTTTCGAAGAAGAAGCCCTTATGGACGTAAGATTTGTGCCGCTACTTCCGGGTACAAGTGGCTAATATTAAGTCATCATAAACCATTAAATGCCATTAAAAACAAATGGCAATTTCACGGCGTAAATTTTTATATTCAAGCATTGGTATAGTTTTATTTGCCAATGATACTTTGGCTCAAACCCAAATTAATTTCAAAAACCCGCCAAAGCAAACTACTGCGCTTGCAGGTGAAACTTTGTTTGATGTTGCAGAACGTACGGTTTCACCAATAATTGGCCTTATAAAATTAAATAATTTAAGCCCGCCATATGAAATTTATGAAGGGCAAATAATAAAATTGCCGCCGCTTAAAGTTCATATTGTAAAATCCGGCGATACAATTGAAACCATTGGCGCGCGCTATTCGGTAGATGCGCGGTCTTTGGCGGTTTTTAATAAATTATCCAAGCCATATAATGTGAAACTTGGGCAAAAAATTGTATTGCCTGCCTTAGTGCGCGATAAATTAACGGGGCTTGAGCCACAGGATTTGATTTCACTTTTGGCGAATGAAATTAATCGCGGGAATGAAGTTTCTGGCAAGCAGCCGCAAATCAAAATTACCAAGCCGCCAGTATCAACCAAACCGCCAACACCTCCGCCAAATATCGGCGATGCCAAAAACTATTTCATATGGCCTTTAAACGGTAAAATCGTTGATACATTTGGCGAAAAAGCGGGCTTTAAGAAAAATGATGGTATTGATATTGAAGCCTCTAAAAATACCCCATTCGTTGCCGCCGCCGATGGCGTAGTTGTTTATTCAGGTAATCAATTGGCGGGCTATGGCTGGCTTATATTAATAAAGCATAGCAATAATTATATCACCGCATATGCTTATGGTTCGCAAATTTTGGTGGCTGAAAAGCAAATTGTGAAAAAAGGTCAAATAATTGGTAAAGTTGGCCTTTCGGGTCGCGCCGCTACCCCAAGGTTACAGTTTCAGATACGAAAGGGCGTAAACGCAGTAAACCCAATACCATATTTGCCAAAAAGACCTGCATAAATTTCAAAAACACTTTGCATTTTTTGCGACCTAGCGCATTATAAAATAAATCAACAAAGAATTATTTTATGCAAAAAACCAAACTTTTAATTTTAATCGCATTATTGGCTTATCCACTGGCGTCATGTGAACAACAAAATCCAAATGACATCAAAAGCAATGCCCCTTCCCTTAGTATTGTTGAAAAGAAGGAAGCGCAAAGAAAACTTCCGAAAAATACGCCAATGAAGGCCGATGAAGCACCTGATATGCTTATACCGCCCCAACAAAAAGCCATTAGTTCTGATAATAAAAAAATTGCGGGTAAATGGGCTTTATCGAAGGCAGATTGCCAAACCAATAATTCGTTCATTTTAACAAATGATGGTAAATATATTAGCGACGAGGAAGAAGGCAATTGGTCACTTAATGGGAATAATTTCGCTTTTTCAACTGAGAATGAAGAAATGATAAATGACAAGCCAACTATGAAAAAACGCGTTGTGAAAATGACATTGCAAAAAGTAACAAGTGAAAATGTTGTGTTACAACGCACTGATGGTTCTAATGTTTTATGGCTAAGTTGCAAATAAGGTAAGAAAATGAAATTTTACAAAGCGCCAATCGCCCCCAATCCATTACGTGTTGAAATTTTCATGCGCGAAAAAGCAATTTATGACAATTTCGAACATATTGATGTTGAACTTGCGCAAGAAACAAAAACTGATGAACATTTATCGCGCAATCATTTAGGGCAAGTTCCGGTCCTTGAGCTTGACGATGGGCGCTTTTTGGCAGAATCGCGCGCAATATGCACATATCTTGAAGGCCTTTTTCCAGAACCAAATTTGATGGGGCATGATTTTGAAGAACGTGCCTTTATTGAAATGGCAGATAGGCAAATTGAACATGGAATTTTATATCCAATTTATCATTGGATACGCCATATTCACCCAGGACTTGCAAAACTTGAAAAACCCCAAGTTGAAGAATGGGGCCATGTTAATGAAGGTCGTGCAAAACGCGCAATTGGAACTTTTGATATAATCCTTGCCAATCGTGAATATTGCGCAGGTGATAGATTTACAATCGCCGATATAACCCTCTATTGCGGCTTAAATTTTGCACGAATTGTTCGCTATAAAGCATGGGAAGAATTTGAAAATATTTCCAAATGGCATACAAAAATGCTTGAGCGTGGAACTTTTAAATAATGTTTGGTTCAGATAATCAATATGGTGTGCACCCAAAAATTATGGATGCAATTCTTGCGGCAAATAATGATATCGCCCCATCTTATGGCAGCGATAATTTAACCCAAAAAGCCAATGAATTAATTCAAGATTTCTTTGAAACCAAGGATTTGGATATTTACTTTGTGGCAACTGGTGGGGCGGCAAATTGCCTTTCACTTGCCAGTCTTTGCCCAAATTGGGGTGCAATCCTGTGCCATAATCATGCGCATATTTTATTAGATGAGGGCAATGGCCCCGAAATGATAACGGGCGGCGCGCGTCTTATTGGAATTGGAAATACGCCCAAATTATCGCCAATTGAAACTAAAAATGCGCTTTTAAATCATGATGAAGATTTTGTTCATGCGCCGCAGCCAAAAGTTATTTCAATCACTAATCTTACTGAAAACGGCCTTTTATATTCACCTGATGAGATTGCGCAATTTGGCGAAATTTCAAAAGAATATGGGCTTTATTTACATTGCGACGGTGCACGTTTTTCCAATGCACTTGTTACAAGCGGCGCGAAACCAAAAGAATTATCATGGCAAAGTGGAATTGATGCCTTATCATTAGGCCTTACCAAAAATGGTGCAATGCTTGCCGAGGCTGTGATTTTATTTGGTAAAGCGCGCCAAAAATCAACGCCATATTTGCGCAAAACTTCACAGCAATTAATTTCAAAACACCGTTTTTTATCGGCGCAATTCATTGCAATGCTTGAAGATGATTTATGGAAACAATGCGCGCAAAATGCCAATAATGCCGCAAAAAAAATCGCCAAAATCTTTCACAAAAATGGGGTTGAAACCATTATTCCCGTTCAAGGCAATGAGGTTTTTGTTAATTTAAACAAAGAACAAGCGGCGAAAATTGCCAAGGCGAATATTGGTTTTTACCCTTGGCATGCATTAGGTGAAAATGCGCATCGCTTTGTAACCTCTTGGGCAAGTGATGACATGCAAATTGCAGAACTCGAAAAAGCTTTAAAATCCTAAACCAAAATTTTATTTGCAAGCATTTGAAGTTCTGAAGCAAATTTCGGGTCACTATTTGCCAATTCTTCAATGCGTTTAACCGCGTGCATAACAGTTGTATGATCACGACCACCCATACGCGCCGCAATATCAGGGAATGAGCGTTTGGTGAATTTTTTGCAAAAATACATGGCAATTTGGCGTGGGCGTGCAACCGAAATATGACGGCGCGAACTAATCAAATCATCCAAAGAAATATCAAAATGTGCGGCAACGCGTTTTTTAATCAAATCAACCGGAACAGATTTATTTGGCTGCGGAAATCTTTCGCCTATCGCATCGATGACCACTTCCATTGTTGCCTCCTGCCCAACAAGCGCCGAGCTTGCAAAAATTTGTTTCACCGCACCTTCAACAGCGCGGCCAGTACCTATAATACGTGCAGCGATTATGTCAAACGCTTCTTTGGGTGGTGAAAAATCTTGGCGCTTATTAGCAAATTCTTTTGCTTTACGCATTGCGATTTTTCGACGCAATTCAAAATCAGGCTCTTCAATGCGAACATTAAAGCCGCCGTGTAAAATACCCGCCATACGTGGCGTCAAACCAACAAGACCTTCAATCGGCACATCACCAGTTAAAGCAACTGATTTAGATGAATTGGTCAAATCCATAATGGTTTGGAATAATTCTTCTTGGGTAGCAGGTTTTCCGCAAATAAGCTGAATATCATCAATTATAAGCAAGTCAGCGGCACGAAGCCCCTCTTTGAATTGCGCAGTTTCTTTGTCACGCAATGCAGATTGGAACATATTTAAAAATCTTTGCGCAGATAAAGAAAGAATTTTGCAATTTGGGCGTGAAACTTTGGTTTGATTGGCAATTGCAGCAACTAAATGTGATTTACCAACTCCATTATAACCATAAAAATAGCAAATTTCAGACGATGCAGTTTCAGTTGCAATTCGTTTTGCCAATGCATAGGCAACACGGTTTGACGTTCCAACTTCAAAATTATCAAAAGTTTTTGGGCTATGGTTTAAATCAATCGGCTCTTGGGTTTCAATTTGCTCAAGATTGATAATATTTTGTGCTTTTGAAAACTTTGATTGTGAATTGTTAGTTTGTGAAAATTCATTTTGTGCTGCGTCAGATTGAACAGCCGCAATTTCACTTTTATTTTGGCACTCAACAACAATCCTGCGACCACTTGGATCAAAATCATCCCATATACGTTGCAGGCGATGTAAATATTGTGTGCGAATACGCGAACGCGCAAAACCATTGGCGGCATTCATAATAATTACATTATTATCAGCAGAAACGATTTTTAAAGGCTCTATCCATGCTTTGAAATCAAGGGGGCCAAGTATAGAACGTAGGCGTGGTCCAAGTGCAGTCCAAATGGCGCGAACTTCAAATAGGCAATCTGCGTCAGATAAATTATTTTCTTCTTTTGGCTCTATTTTATTTTGGTTTAAATCTGATTGGATGATATGCAAATTATCATCATGCAAGTCACTAATCTTTATATTCTTAGAACCCATTACCAACCCCATTTATTTCATCATATGATGAAACTATCCTTAAGCCCACATTCTTATTGACGCCTTCATATTGTTGCCAAAACAAAAGCGTGGAAAATAGAAAACTATTTTCAAAATCATGGGGACTATCACCCCCAAAGTTTGTGAATAATATTCACACACCAAAACAAAAACTTTTACTTTAGTAAAAATGCAAGGCGCAATATTTACCAATGCGTTACCCATAATAAGACCCCCGTCCCCATTTATAGGCACACAAATACTCAACAACAATTTTCTAAAAATTGAAGATTTTCTTTATCAATGTTTGGGTGGCCGTGGCAAAACCTCATTACCTGTGTAATCGACAAACATCATAATAATATTTGTCAAAAACTGGCGCCGAGAGTTTCATCAACAGCAAAACTAATTAAGCGCAACAAAATTCGGAAAGCAACAGGAAAAATGATTCTTTTTTTTACAGT
>CAZKYS010000030.1:0-22266 GCA_964557085.1 uncultured Caulobacteraceae bacterium | reverse complement strand
AAATTGGCGCATGTGCCGTAAGCGGTGTTTGCGCAAAAGAAGCCTATGGATATTATATAAATAACGAAACCATAATTCATTATAGCGATAGTTTTAGGCCAGTTTCGCTTCAAAAATATAAAGATATTATATATCTATCAAAAGACACAAAGGCATATTTTTCGGCAGGTTTTAAAGATAAAGATTTAATCAAAGCAAAGTCATTCGTGGCCTTAAGACAGATGAATGATAATTCTATAGATGTTGATTATTTTTCAAATGATGGAAGTTCAAAGAATTATAAAATCTTGCGCGATGACCTTATAAAAGGCGAATGGATTGAACAAAAAGCGCGAACCAATAAGTTCAAATTCAAAATTGCAATTGATGAAGGCGTTACGGCAAATGCATTAAAAATTATTGATGCAAAAACAGGCAAAACTATTCAATCATTTTATGATATTGAAAGCGAGCTTGCATTTGATAAGCCTAATGATGCAATTCATTTGGTCGATATAAATTTTGATGGCTATATGGATATTTCACTATTTCGAATGTCAGGCGGCGCAGGACCCAATAGCACAGAGAATATTTGGATTTATAATCCCAAAACTGGCAAATTTATCTATGACCAAAAACTTTCGGATTTCACGCAATTATTTGTCGACAAAAAGAAAAAGACAATAATGACCGCCTTTCGTAACGGTTGCTGTGACCATTCATCTGAAACTTATAAATATATAAATGGCAAACTTACATTGGTTGCAAGCTGGCACGAATATTTAGAAGGCAATAAATTAACCACCACCAATGGCAAATTGGTAAAAGGAAAAATGATTTATAAAACTACAAAATCAATTGCAGAATACTAAGCACCACCAAACTTATCCGCCCATTCCGCCACAGTTGCATCCTCAATTTTTTGGAATAACAAATCAGGCGCATTGATTTTAAGGCCGTGTGGAAGGGCGTCAAATACTTCGATGCCTGCGCCATGCCACCAATTACGGTTCTCATTTGGAACACCCAATGCATCCAAAACTTTGTTTGCAGTTTCAGGGATGAATGGAATTGCCGCAATCGCGAATAATGCACAAAGATTAAGGCCAACGCGAACACCAAGTGCCGATTGTTCTAAATCGGTTTTGAAAAGTGACCATGGGGCTTTGGTTTGCAAATATTCATTGCCAAGAACCCACATTGCGCGGGTTTCGGCGGCGGCTTTTCTAAATTCCATTTCTTCGTGGCATTGGTTGATTAAGGCCATTTTTTCCAAAATATTTTTGAAAAGTTCATTTTCTATTTCGCCATATTCGCCGCCGCCTTTTATTTCGCCGTCGAATTTTGAAACCGCAAATTTGGTGATACGGTTGATGAAATTGCCAAACACATTTGCCAAATCTGAATTAACCGCCGCTTGGAAACCTTCCAAGGTAAAGGCTGCATCGGAAGATTCAGGGGCATTTGCCATTAAATACCAGCGCCAATAATCCCCCGGCATTAAATCAAGCGCCGCATCCATAAAAATCCCGCGCTTATTGGAGGTTGAGAATTTACCACCATACCAAGTAACCCAATTAAAGGCCTTTAATCTATCAACTAATTTCCACGGTTCATTCGAACCCAATATTGTTGCGGGGAATGAAACAGTATGGAAGGCAACATTATCTTTGCCCATGAATTCAACATAGGTAACATCATCGGCGCCTCTATCTTTACGCCACCATCTTTGCCAATCATTACCTGTTTTTTGCGCCCATTCTTGTGCCGCGCCAATATATTCAATTGGGGCATCAAACCAAACATAGAAAACCTTATTTTCAAAGCCATCACGAACTTTGCCATTATAAGCAACAGGAACACCCCATGATAAATCGCGCGTAATCGCCCTATCTTGCAAACCTTCATCAAGCCATTTTTTGGCAATTGAATATGCAAGGTGCGGCCAATTTGGTTTTGACGCTTCAACCCAATCACCAATATTTTTTTCAAGTTTTGGCTGGCAAAGGAAAAGATGCGATGTATCGCGCACTTCAACATTGGTTGAACCCGAAATTTTGGAACGCGGATTAATCAAATCCATTGGGTCAAGCAAAGTGCCGCAATTATCGCATTGATCACCGCGCGCATCTTCAAACCCGCATTTTGGGCATGTGCCTTCAACATATCTATCAGGCAAAAAGCGATTATCATCAATTGAGAAGATTTGTTTTGAAACCCGCTCCTCGATAAAGCCATTTTGTTCAAGAACATGGGCAAAATGCTGGGTTAATTCATAATTTTGCGCACTTGAAGAGCGCCCGAAATGATCAAAAGAAAGGTGGAAACCCTCACCCGCCTTTTTTTGAATTTCATGTTGTTCAAGGCAATAATCTTGAACTGATTTTCCCGCCTCTGCTGCGGCAAGTTCGGCGGGTGTGCCATGTTCATCGGTTGCGCAAAGAAATAATACTTCATGCCCTTGCATACGGCGAAAACGCGCATGAACATCAGCGGGTAACATTGAACCCGCCAAATTGCCCAAATGCTTTATGCCATTAATATAAGGAAGTGCCGAAGTAATAAGAAATCTTTGCTTTGTCATGCGCGCTTCTTATTAGATTTTCATTATTTTTGCAAAGCCTTTTCAACATCAGCTTTTAAATCATCTGGCACAGTAATGGGTGCAAAGCGTTTAATAACATTGCCATCTTTTCCAATAAGGAATTTGGTGAAATTCCATTTTATGTCATCGCCCAAAATTCCGCCTTTTTCTTCCTTAAGAAATTTGAAAATTGGGTGGGTATTTGGGCCATTAACATCAATTTTTTCAAACATTTTAAATGAAACGCCATAATTTATTTGGCAAAATTCACCGATTTCATCCGCGCTTCCTGGCTCTTGCGCGCCAAATTGATTGCATGGGAAGCCAAGAATTTCCAAACCCTTATCTTTATAATCTTTATAAAGCGCCTCTAGGCCTTCATATTGCGGGGTAAGGCCGCATTTTGATGCGGTATTTACAACCAAAACCGCCTTGCCTGCATAATCAGACATTTTGATATTTTCGCCGCGCAGTGAAACTGCCTCAAAATCATAGAAATTCGTCATTTTAATTGTCCCTGATAATTTGTATTTGTTATAAATTAATGATGGCAGACCATAATATAAAGAGCAAGCAATACTTGTTTCTGCGCTTTGTGTAAAAAATGCTGATAAAGTACTTGAAACAATCAAAAAAATTCGCCATTTAGGCCAAACATTTTTAGATGCCGGTTTAGCTCAGTAGGTAGAGCGCTCGATTTGTAATCGAATGGTCGCGGGTTCGACTCCTGCAACCGGCACCATTTTCCCCTTAAATTGCCGCCCTCGCTTCGCTCACTTAGCAATTTAGATTCAATTGGAAAATAATTTTTAAAAAGCGTGGTTTTTAAAAATTCTTTGCATTTTATTTTAAAAAAGCCTGCCAATTGGATTGGCAGGCTTTTTATATTTGGATTTTTTTAATCTTAGAATTTTAGAACTTTGGCATAGCGTACTTGTGGTAATGATTTTAGTTTTTCTAAAACATCCGCAGGAACGTCGGCGTCTATACCCAAAAGGGCGATTGCGTCTTGCCCCTCGCCTTCGCGGCCAAGGTGGAAAGTTGCGATATTGATGCCTGCTTCACCAAGAAGGCTTCCCAATGCACCGATGAAGCCTGGTTTGTCGGTATTGTTGATGAATAACATGTGCGGGTGGAATTGGGCTTCTAAGTCCATTGATTTAACTTCAACCACTTTTGGTTGACCGCCAACAATTGTGCCCGCAATTGTGCGCCATTTGCCTTCAGTTTTCACTTTAACGCGAACCAAAGAATCATAAATTGGCGAAGTTTCGCGTTTTGCCTCTAATAAAGATGTTCCACGCTCTTTCAAAATTGCGGGGGCAGCAACCATATTAATATCCGCCATCATTGGGCGTAAAACTTCGGCAATGATTGCGCTGCTTAATGGCGCAGTTTTAAGTGTAGTAACATCACCCTCATATTCAATTTCAACGGCTTCAAGATCTTTATCAACCACCTGCCCTGCAAATGCACCAAGTTTTGTTGCCAATGCCACCCAAGGCTTAAGTTTCGGTGCTTCTTCGGCGGTGATTGATGGTGTGTTTAATGAATTTGTTACCGCGCCAGTGGTTAGATAATCGGCGATTTGTTCGGCAACTTGAAGCGCAACATTTTCTTGTGCCTCTGTGGTTGATGCGCCCAAATGCGGGGTTGCGGTAAAGTTCGGGCAGCCGAATAATACGTTTTCTTTTGCAGGTTCAGTTACGAATACGTCAAACGCCGCACCCGCAACATGGCCTGATTTTAATGCTTCCGCGAGTGCTTCTTCATCAACCAAACCACCGCGTGCGCAATTTACAATCAACACGCCTTTTTTAAGTTTTGCGATATTTTCACGGCTTAAAATATTGCGGGTTTTATCGGTCAATGGAACGTGCATTGTGATTGCATCGGCGCGTTTGAATAATTCTTCTAATTCAACTTTTTCAACGCCAAGTTCGATTGCGCGCTCTGGTGATAAGAATGGATCATAAGCGACCACTTTCATTTTCAAACCCAATGCGCGATCGGCAACGATTGAACCAATATTACCACAACCGATTAGACCAAGGGTTTTTGCATAAAGCTCGACACCATTAAAACGGTTCTTTTCCCATTTGCCGGCTTGGGTTGAAACGTCGGCCGCGCCAATTTGGCGCGCAGCGGCAAATAAAAGCGCGATTGCATGCTCTGCGGTTGTGATTGCATTACCAAATGGCGTGTTTTCAACGATTACGCCGTGTTTTGTTGCTTCTGGAATATCAACATTATCAACACCAATACCTGCGCGGCCAATAACTTTAAGATTGGTTGCCGCCGCCAAAACGTCTTTATCAACTTTGGTCGCCGAACGAATTGCAAGACCTGCATATTCGCCAATGCAGGCGATTAATTCTTCTTTGGTCATGCCCGGTTTATAATCAACTTCGACATTGCGGTTTTTGAAAATGTCGATTGCAGCTTGTGAAATTTTATCTGAAATAAGAACTTTGTTTGTCATTTTGAAATCTCTTTTGAAGGTTTAATGTCGCTCCCCTTGCAGAAGGGGAGCTGTCGAGCGAAGCGAGACTGAGGGGTAATAAAAGTTAGAGAAAACCCCACCGTCATTTGCTTCGCAAATGCCACCTCCCCTGCTTTCAGGGGAGGAAGGTTATCTATGCTAGTTTCGCAACCTCGGTTGCAAAGGCCCAATCAAGCCATGGCAGTAGCGCGATAATGTCCGAAGTTTCAACGGTTGCACCTGCCCAAATTCTTAGTCCTGGGGGTGCTGCGCGATAGCCGCCAACATCTAATGCCGCGCCCGCTTTTTCAAGCGCAGAGGCCAAGGCTTTGGCAAAGGCTTCTTGCCCATCGGCATCAAGGGAAGTTACGCGTTTATCAACAACTTTGATGCAAACCGAAGTGTTTGATTTTGTATCGTCACGCGCAGAAAGATTTTCAACCCAATCGGTTTTGGCAATCCATGCCTCAATCGCCGCTAAATTGGCATCGGCACGGGCCATAAGACCTTTATAGCCGCCCAAATCTTTTGCCCATAATAATGCGTCAATATAATCCTCAACCGCAAGCATTGATGGGGTATTTATGGTTTCGCCCTTGAAAATACCCTCAATAAGTTTGCCGCCTTTGGTCATGCGGAAAATTTTTGGCAAAGGCCAAGGTGGGGAATAAGTTTCCAACCTTTCTACGGCGCGTGGGCTTAGGATTAAAATGCCGTGACCGCCTTCACCGCCAAGGGCTTTTTGCCATGAAAGGGTGATAACATCCAATTTTGCCCAATCCAAATCTTGGGCAAATGCCGCCGATGTTGCATCGCAAATCGCCAAGCCTTCGCGGGTATCGCTAATCCAATCGGCGTTCGGAACTTTAACGCCCGATGTTGTGCCATTCCATGTGAAAATCACATCATGGGTTTGGGTAGGAACAGATGCCAAATCAGGCAAATCACCATAGCCAGCTTTGAATAATTCGTTTGGCACTTTAAGTTGTTTAACAACATCAGTTACCCATTCTTCGCCAAAACTTTCAAATGCCACAAGCGCAACAGGTTTTGGCCCAAGCATAGACCAAAGCGCCATCTCAACCGCGCCAGTATCGCTTGCTGGAACAATGCCGATACGATAATCAGCAGGAACATTTAAAACTTCGCGGGTTAAATCAATCGCCAATGCAAGGCGGTTTTTGCCAATTTTCGAACGATGCGAACGCCCAAGACTGTCAGTGGCAAGGTTTGCGGCATTCCAATTCGGGCGCTTTTTTGTTGGCCCAGAAGAAAAACGTGGATCGGCAGGTTTAGTTGAAGGTTGCGCAATAGTATCTACGCCCGCGCCGGCGTTATTTTCATTTGTCATGTTAGTCATCCTCACAGATGAGCGTCCTACGTTGGGATAGGATGGCCCACAGCGCGTATAGCAGAGGATTTGTTAATTGCAAATGAAAAATATGGAGGGGGGGGGGGTGTTATATTTTATCGATATTGGTCTCTCAAGATAGATTGACAAACTTTAAACAAACAGCAACAAAATTTATAGTTAATCAAAAATAAAATACAAATATTTGCTTTATAATAATATAATTGATAAATTAATTTGAGTTTATAAATTATATTAAATGTAAAGTTTAGGAACTAAAAATGAATTTTTTAGATGAAAAGCAAATCGATGACAATCAATTATTTATTATTGTTTCAAATGTAGACGAATTTTACTGGAAAGAAGGAATAGATTTTACACAAAGAGAATATAAAATATGGACAGAAGTTATGTCTGCATTTGGTCAAACTAGCTTCAACTTATTTGGTGAATTTGAACCAAATTTATTAAAAAGAATTAAGTCTTGTCACAAGTTACTATATGATCAGTCAAAAATGCCTTCAAGTGGAAGTATTGGAATTTTTTGTTTTAGGGACGCGATAATAAAAATAAACATTCCAATAATAATGGGACGTGTAGGCATCAATCCCTTTAACCATGCTGAATTTACGGAAGGGCAAAAAATTGTCATTAGTAGAGATAAAGAAATGAGCGATATTTTTTTAGACCAATTTTGGGATTGTTACGATATTTATCAATGGTATTTTACAGGAAATAGCAATTTCGGAAATGAAAATGAATTAGTCAAAAAATATATTGGATTAGCCGTAACTCATCAACATGCTGCCGCAGCAATTTTAGCTAGTTCATTTGATGCAAGTGGTGCTGTACAAAATGCCGTTTTATGCTGTGAAATGTGTTTAAAGTCTTGCTTACTTTATATCGGAGTTCCAGAAAAAGATTTGAAGGATAATAAGAAATATGGTCATAATTTGATAAGTATTATTAGCCATCTTAAAAATTCCAAAATGCAATTAGACTTTGAACGAACTGAAAAAGTAATTTCACATCTTCCTAACCTAGTTAATAACAGATATGGTAAGGAGCAAATCCCTGCTGGAAATGAGGGAAGGTTAGTCATGGAAACGCAATTTGTCCTTTCAGAAGTAATCAGAGGGATTACCAATGTTAGTATCCGAAATAATTTTGAAAACTGTAAGCTAGAAAGAGTCTTTCCGTAATCTTAATGCAAATTACTACGTAAACTTAAGTTATTATAAACTATTAATTTTCAGCCAATCCACCAAACCCTCTTCACTCAACTCCCCCGCAGCCAATGAAACAAAAGTCATCACACATTCCGCATCACTTGCCACCAATTCCACCCCATTCAAAAGCAAAAATACTTCCATAACTACAAAGGCGGTTCTTTTATTGCCGTCTATGAATGGGTGGTTTTTGGCTATGCCATAGGCGTATGAGGCTGCCATTTGATAAACATCGGGGTCGCCATAGGCGGCAAGGTTTTCTGGGCGCGCAAGGGCGGATTGTAAAAGGCCAATATCGCGTATGCCATGACCGCCACCATGCTCCATCAATTGTTCTTCATGGATTGCAATTGCGGTGCTTTCTTTGACAAATTTCCAATTTGTCATTTTGCAAGTTCGTGCAGAACCGCGCGCCGTTTTTTCATTACTTTGCGTGCAATTTCCATTTGTTCTTCAAATTCAGGGTCATAGGGTGTTATTTCGATGCCGTTTTTGGTATCAATCAGATGCAATTCATCCCCCGCCTCAAGCCTTAAACGCTCAAGACTTGCTTTGGGCAGTATTACGCCAACACTATTGCCGATTTTTGTAAGTTTTAAAGTCGCCATATTAAAAATCCATGTTATAACCAAAGTTATAACATAAAACGCGCGCATTTTCAATAAAAATTATTGCGCGTTCGCTAAAACGCTATAAATTACCAATATGGCGATTAAGTATTTTCTTTATCTTTGGAATCCGAATGTTTGGCATTGGGCGGATTTGGATGAGGCGGTGGAAATTGTTGCGCGTGGGGATGAATATTTGGATTCTTGGACGTGTGGGCCGCGTAAAGATATTGAAATTGGTGATAAATTCTTTCTTATGAAACTTGGCAATATTGGCGCCAATAAAAAGGGTATAGCAGGTTGCGGAACAATCATTAAAGCCCCAAAATACCGCCTGCATTGGGATGATAGCCGCGCACAAAATGGCGAACAAATACGCTCAACCGATATTAAGTTTGAAGCCTTATCGCAAACCCCAATAATCTCACTTGATTATTTAAAAGATCGCCATCCATCAAAATATTGGACACCGCGTAATTCAGGAACAATTATTCCGCCCCATATTGGCGAAGAATTATATTCGTTTTTAATGCAGGACAGCGCTATTCAACCTTTTTATTAAACCCTGGCAAAGTAAGGCCAAAAAGGATTGCGGCGGCGCGTAATGATAGTGCAAGTGTGAAGGCGATAATTGCCGACAGCCAAAAACCAACATTAAAAACTGAAAGAATTACGAAACAAGCCGCCCCAACAAGCGCCGCAGTAATATAAATTTCACGGCGCAGCAGCATGTTTTGCTGATTTGCCAAAACATCGCGTATTATACCGCCAACCACCGCACTTATAATCCCCATTATAATGCAATTAAGCGGGCTTACGCCAAAATTCATGGCTTTATTTGCGCCGACAACGCAAAATGCGGCAAGGCCAATAGCATCAAGCCATAAAAGAATATCAAATTTCCAAACCACACGCCCCAAAATCCAAACAAAACAGGCCGCAAAAATACTTATGGCAATGTATGCAGGTTGGTTTATCCAAAAAACTGGCGCGCCAATTAATAAATCGCGCAATGTGCCACCGCCCACACCCGTGATTATTGCAAAAAAGCAAAAGGCGATAATGTCGTGCTTTTTCTTTGCCGCCGCAAAGGCGCCAGTTGCCGCAAAAACAAATGTGCCAGCATAATCAAGGAATGTGAAAATGTGCGAAATTTCGTTCATGGCTTTGATTATCGCAAAACCCGTAAAAATCAAAGGCATATTTATGCTTGCACGTTTTTAAATGGGCGTTAAATTGTGCGCATGACAAATGAAACCCCAAAACATATTGCCGCCAATGCACTTCATGATAAGCCAATGAAATATTTTGATTTCATTATGGCGGCCTTTGTTGCGATTTTGCTTTTATCCAATGTGATTGGCGCGGCAAAATTGGTTGAAGTTAAAATGCCGATTTTGGGCAGCTTTATCTTTGGCGCAGGCATTATGTTTTTCCCAATTTCATATATTTTGGGCGATGTTTTAACCGAGGTTTATGGTTATGCCCGTGCGCGCCGTTGTATTTGGGCGGGCTTTGTTGGCCTTATTTTTATGGCGATTATGTCATGGGTTGTTGTAAGCCTTCCGCCTGCACATATTTGGGGAAATCAGGCGGCCTATGAAGTGGTTTTTGGGCAGGTTTGGCGCATTGTTTTGGCATCAATAATTGCATTTTGGGCAGGTGAATTTGTAAATTCATTCGTTCTTGCAAGAATGAAAATCCTTACAAAAGGCAAAGCATTATGGACACGCACAATCGGTAGCACGATTTTCGGGCAATTTGTTGATAGTTTAATCTTCTATCCCCTTGCCTTTTGGGGCGCAGAGGGTTGGACGCATCAAGGCGTCATAAGCGTTCTTTTCACCAATTGGGCGCTTAAAGTGCTTTGGGAAATATTTTTAACCCCAGTTACTTATGCAGTAATTGGGTTTTTAAAGCGCAAAGAAGGGCTTGATGTCTATGATGAAGGCACGAACTTTACACCCTTTAGCGCCGAAGTTTAATTCTTTGAATATTTATCGTATGTTTGACACGAATTGGAATTTCCAAGCGCGCAAGCTTGTTTGAAATATTCCAAAGCCTTTGGCAAACTTGGCGCAACTGCCAAACCTTTTATATAAAACTTACCCATTAAATCACAAGAATCAGCGTCTTTTAAGCTACATCCCTTTTCAAAATAAGATGCAGCAATCGGGAAATCTTGTTTGATTTCTGCACCTGAAACATAATACGTCCCCATTATTGTGCAACTTCGAGCATGCCTTAAATCACAACCTTTTTGTAAATATGGCATAGTTACGGCAGCAGGATTTATCGAATAGCCATTTGCATCTTCTTTATAAATATAATCAAAGCAACCTTTTCCATATCCAAGATCACAGGTCTTTTTTATATATTTACGACCCATTTCTTCAGATTTCGCAACCCCAATTCCACTTAGATATGAATTTCCAAGACTTTCACATGAATAAATATGATTAGACGCACAGCCGCGTTTATAAATTTCAACAGCGGCGGCATCCCTCTTTACTGCCTTTAAAATGTTTGCTTTTTTATATTCTGCATCCCAATCTTTATTTTTATCAAAAGCGAAAGCAGAATTTGATGCGAAACAAAAAATTGATAAAGCAATTAATAATTTTGTATTTGGCATTTTGAACCTGTTTGAATTTAATTATATATATTATCTACATATAATTAAGGCAAAATGATGATGCAAATTTAATCCTTTTTATATTCGACCAAATCATTGCAAGCATCATCAGAGCCAAGGTCACAGCCCCTTTGGAAATATCCGCTTGCTTTATTTGTATCTTTTTCAACGCCGCGACCACCGACATATAAAAGACCGATAAGATTGCATGCATCTGCATCTTCTAAATCACAACCAATAGCGAAATATTCCGAAGCCTTCTTTTCATCAATCTCTATACCCGTGGTATTTAAATATAATACGCCCATAATTGTACATGCCCGCGCATATTCATAATCACATGACTTCTGTAAATATGGCATCATTGATTTTGGGTTTTTAGGATTTCCCGCTGCATCTTCTTCGTAAATATAATCAAAGCAACCCAAACCATCGCCTAAATCACATGCCTTTTTCCAGTAATTTCGCCCTTGTTCAGGTGATGATTTTACCCCGCGCCCTTCATCATAAAAAACGCCAACTGAATAGCAACCAATCGCATTACCAAGGTTACAAGACTTCATATATTTTGCAAATGATTGTGTATCTGATTTTGGAACACCATTGCCAAGCGATAATGCATTAGCAATGCCTAAGCATGATGGCGAATGATTGGCATCACAGCCTTTTGAATATAACGCATTTGCGGATTTATAATTTTTTTCAGTTTCTAAATTATATGCCTTTGTATATTCTGTATCCCAGTCTATTGTTCCACCATTATTCGATTTTGGGGCGGCGTTCGCATTGAATGAAAAACTAAGCCCCAAGGCCATGGTTAAAATTATATATTTTATTTTCATCTCGCCGTCCCCATTTAACCACTAGATATAATTACTTATGGGTTGCGCATATTTGACACAAAATCAAGAAAAATCTTATGCGTATGGCAGGTTTAAAGATTTTTCCAATTTAAATATGTCCCAATCGCGTAAGTCACGAAATATAATAATACCAATGCACTTGACCAAAACATAAATGGCGTTTGCAATGCCTTAAAGAAGGGCATTGCAATTAATGCACCGAAACCGCGCGCAAAAAATATTGCGCTTATTGAACAAAGGCAAAACTTCATAAAGGGTAATTTGGGAAACAATCCTGCACCGGCAAATGCATAAAGCGACCATATTAACAATATTAATGCAATAAATATCGTAATAATCGTGGGATAAATTTCGCCGCGCGCCGCCATTAATGCCATTTTTTCACCCGCGCCAAAGGCACGATACCATTTTTCACCACCAATGATTATTGCCAGATGTAAAGCAGAAGCCAATAAACACAAGCAACCAGCGACAATGAAATTTATTTTAGCAATTGACATCACTTTGAACCTATTAAGACAAAAATTGCCATCAAACCAAAAACAAAAGGATGTGGGAATTTTATCGGATTGCCAAGATGAACATAGGAAAAATAAAGAAACAATCCGCAAAATCCCGCCAAATAAGCAGCTATAAAATAAGCTAAATCACGACTTATAGGTTTGAAAGCACCATAACAAAGCCATATTGATGAAATGATTAAAATCAATGATACCGAATGCCAAACAATACGACTTATTGTGCGAATGTTTATATTAATTGATGACGCAAAAATAACATTATCAATTTCGCGACTTCCCAAGCTAATATGAACCCAAAACCCTAATGCACAAACTATTGCCGCTATTATATACCAAATATTTATAGCCATACCATTCTCCATACTATAGCGTATGTTTTCTATACCCTTGCGTATGGTATGTCAATGCGATAGACTAAAAATATGTCAAAAACGTCTAGACTTGGAAAAATTGATTGGATAAATGCGGGGTTTCGCGCCCTATGCAAAGGCGGTGCAAACGCAATTGCAATCGAACCAATTGCGCGCGAATTAAAATCAACAAAGGGCAGTTTTTACTGGCATTTCAAAGACTTAGCCGCCTTGAAATCTGCCATGCTTGAACATTATAAAACCGCAGGGACAGAAGCGATAATAATAATTGCTAACCAAAAGCTTACCCCACTTGAAAGTTTGCTTTTTACGATTCGTTCTGCGCTTTCGCCGCCTAATAATGATATTGGCGGGCGTGATGCCGAACTTGCGGTTCGTGATTGGGCACGATGGGATAAAGAAGCACAAGAAAAATTATCAAAAATTGATGATGCGCGAATTGGCTTTTTACGCGCTAAATTAATTGAAATTGGCCATAGCGAAAATAACGCCGATAAGCGCGCCAATATTCTTTATGCAACTTATTTGGGCGCAATTAATATGCGTGCCGCAGGTAAAGAAATTTCAATTGAAACCATGACCGAATATATGGTTTCAACAATCAAACTTTAAATTTAATTATTCAAATTCGGCAACCAAATGCCCTATTCCAACTTCAATAAGTTTGGGACGATATTGTTCGGCGGCATTGTCATCAATTTTAGATTTTAAGAATCTTAATTGTGCTTTTGCATCCAATGGGCTTGGTAAATCACCTTCTAGTTTTACGCGCATTCTTGCGCGTTCAATTTTTGGATCTGGTATTGGCGCAGCAGAGATTAAAGCTTTTGTATATGGGTGACGCGCATCATTATAGATTGTGTCCCTATCGGCGGCCTCAACAACGCGGCCCAAATACATAACCATTATGCGGTGCGAAACTTCGCGCACGATTGCCAAATCATGCGAAATAAACAACATACCAAGTTTAAATTCACGCTGTAAATCAAGTAATAAATCAATAATTTGCGCGCGAATTGAAACATCAAGCGCAGAAACAGCCTCATCACAAACTACAAATTTTGGACGTAGAATCATTGCACGGGCAATGCCAACACGTTGATTTTGACCACCCGAAAATTCATGCGGATAGCGATTAATCCAATTAGGGTCTAAACCAACGCGCCCCATTATTTCTTTGACTTTTTCGTCACGCTCTTTGGCATTTAAAAGTGGGTAATGCACCAATAAAGGTTCGGCAATTGATGCCCCAATTGTCATTCTTGGATCAAGGCTTGCAAGTGGATCTTGAAAAACAATCGTTAAATCTTTGCGCTCTTTACGTAATTCTTTTGATGATTTGTCTGATACATCTTTTCCAAGCCATGCAACCGCGCCCGAAGATGGGGGAATAAGTTTTAAAACTGCGCGCGCCAATGTTGATTTTCCGCATCCAGATTCGCCAACCACGCCAATGGTTTCACCGGCGCGAACAATTAAATCAACGCCATCAACGGCCTTTAAAGGCATTGTCTTTGGAAATAAGCCACCACCAATTTTAACAGGGAAGTGAACTTTAATATCATTGGCTTCGATGATTATTTCATTATCATGACTTGGTGGCGGGGCAAGTTTTGCACCAATTCTATCGATTTTATCAAGGCGCGGCACAGCAGCAAGTAACTTTTGCGTATATTCATTTTGCGGCGAATAGAATATTTCCTGTGCACTTGCACCCTCTACATATTCGCCCTTATTCATAACTTGCACACGATCGGCAAGGCGCGCAACAACGCCCATATCATGGGTGATTAATGCGATTGCCGCACCCAAATCTTTTTGAAGCTCACTCATAAGTTCAAGGACTTGGGCCTGAACAGTTACATCAAGTGCGGTTGTTGGCTCATCGGCGATAAGAAGTTTTGGTTCGCAAAGCATGGCAATGGCAATCATTACCCTTTGGCGCATTCCACCCGATAATTCATGTGGATATTGCCCCATACGACGCAAAGCCTCTGGTATGCGAACCCGCTCTAACCAATCGACACATCTTTTTTGCGCCTCTTGCCCACGAAACTCTGTATGAAGATTTAAAACTTCAAGCATTTGATCGCCAATTTTCATGTGCGGCGTAAGCGAAGTAAGCGGATCTTGAAAAATCATCGACACTTGCGCGCCGCGAATTTTATTCAATTCAGACGGCTTCAAACCCAATAATTCTTGCCCCATAAATTTTATCGAGCCTGTGGCATTACCATTTCGTGCAAGCAGGCCCATTGCGGTCAAAAAAGTTTGCGATTTGCCAGAACCCGATTCACCAACCACCGCCACGCATTCGCCAGCATTAATTTCAAGATTAATCCCCTTTACAGCATTAATAATGCCATCGGGTGTGGTGAAATTTATATGTAAATCTTGAACACTAAGTATGGGCTTGGTCAAATCAAATACTCCAATAAAAAAAGCATCGCCTATTTTTGAAAATAGGCAATGCAATTTTTCATCTAAACCACTAATTTTGGCAGAGTTTTTTAGGTTCATTTGATAAATGGTTTTTACGCGGCGAAAATGGCATATTTTGAGAACCGAAGCGGAGCATACTTAAGTATGTGAGCAAAGGGCGCGCAGAAATATGCGATTTGCAGCCTGTAAAAGCTATTTAGCAATGAACCTAGGCTATATAGCCTTTATCGCGATAAACTTGTTCAAGAACATCAAGTGGGACAGCGCCAGCCAAAAGACCCGCATCGTGGAAATCTTTGATTGAATATTTTGCGCCCATATGTGCCTGCATCATACTGCGGATTTTTAGCCATTGGATTTTACCAACCATATAACCAAGTGCCTGCCCCGGCCATACGCAATAACGTTCAATCTCTGTGGTTGCCGCGCTTTCAACATCGCCTGTATGCTCGCTCATATAGGCGATGGCTTTTTCACGGCTCCAGCGTTTTGAATGCATACCTGTATCAACAACAAGGCGAACTGCGCGGAACATTGCATCATGCAAGAAGCCGATTTTGCCCCATGGGTCGTTTTCATACATGCCCATTTCATTTGCCAATTCTTCGGAATAAAGCGCCCAACCTTCAACATAAGCATTAAAGCCAGATATTTTGCGAACCATTGGCAATGGTGCTTCTTGCTGAATTGAGATTTGGAAATGGTGTCCCGGAACTGCTTCGTGATAAGTCAAAGTAGGTAACAACCATTTTGCCTGCTCCGCAGTGTTACGAAGATTGATATAATACATGCCAGGGCGTGAACCATCCAATGCAGGGGCATTATAATATCCACCCGGTGCACCCGCCTCAATCTCTTTTGGAACGCGTTTAATTTGCACTTTTGCTTTTGGTAAAACATTGAAATAATCGGGAACTTTTTTATAAACCCCGTCCACCAAAGTGTTTAGGTATTTTAACAAATCCTCTTTGGCGGCATCATTATTATCATAAAGCTGTTTTGGGTCAGAATTTAGCGCCGCCATTCTTTGACCAACGCTTCCTTTTGTAACCCCTTGTGATTTGAAAATTTCATCCATGCGCGCGCTTAATTCTTCAACTTTTGCAAGGCCAAGTTTGTGAATTTCATCAGGCGTCATTGATGAAGTTGTGCCAACTTTTGCAGCATAGGCATATCGTGCCTCCCCATCTGGAAGGCGCCAAATACCTGCATCATGAACCGATTTTGGCAAATATGATTTAAGGGTTTGTGCTTGTTTGCTTAATGCAGCGCGAATTTGTCCATCAACAATTTTGGTTGCACGTGCCGCATAATTACCTTCTATTTTATTGGCTTTTAATTTGGCAATAAGGCTTTTGACAAGAACATTATCGCCCGCTTTAGTTTTGGTCATTGGCCCCAATTGTTCAAGTGCGCGTTTAAGAACAAAATCAGGCGGCAAAAGGCCGATTTTTGCGTCTTGAACAAAGTTCGCTGTTTCCTCATTCAACAATTTCGCATATTCATCAAGGCGCGAAATATAGGCTTCGGCATCGTCCTTATTTTCAATTGAATGCTGACTATTTAAGAAATCAGGGATTGATTGATATGCACCCGTTAATTGTGAAACCACATATGGCGCACCAACGCTTGCAGTGCCTTTGAATTTTTTAATGCCGTCTAATTGAGTTGAATAATCCCAGCTTACGGTATCATAATTAATTCTATCCATACCGCTAAGGCTTGAACGTGGAATGGCTTTTAGTGCGGAAACAGTTTTTTCAACAAATGCCTGTGCCCTGTCACGTGCCGCTTTGTCGGAATGGTCAAGTTTTGATTTTTGATATGCAAACTCACCCTTATCAGAACCGATTGCCGTGCAAAGCCCAGGGGATAATTTAAGCAAATCATTAAATGCCGTATCAAAAACCGCCTTTAAAGCAGGGTTTGCTGCATCTTGCGCATTTGCCGCGCGAATAAGACCTGCCGATGCGCCAATTGCGCCAAAACCAATTGCCGCACCACCTTGTAAGAAATCCCTGCGATTAAACATATTATAATTCCCGTTACCAATTATTGTTTTTCGATAATTGGAAATTATGGCAAGTTTTTAATATTAGCAACTAAATTTTCGCTAATTTTTACAGCGCATTGAAAAATCTATTTTTTTAGCCAATTAATCGGATCGCCAAAATGTTCATTTCCATCTTGCCCCATAAAATCATTGCGTATTTGTTCAAATTTATTTGTATATCGACGGCTTTGGGTTTTATTGGTTTTAGATTGTACAAAAGCACCATTTTTAAGGCTTATGAATTTTGCCTGATATGCTGTTCCTGCTTGTTTGCGTGATTTATCTTCTACCCATGAAGTGATTGCAATATCACAGCCATTTGCACTTTTTACAAAGGCATTTTTGCCCCAATCTTCAACATCATATGATTTACCAATTTTATGCCAATAATTATTAAAAACATTTATCTGCCAACGATTTACGCCCATTCCATTGCTTTGGGTCTGCCAGAGCGCAAGGACATTTTCAATTTTCCCATCATTATCTAAATCAATTTGATAATTTGCGAAAATTTCATATGAACCCATCATGACCATATCTTGATATGCGGCAATATTCTTGCCATTTTTGAAAATTAAATATGATTGTTGCCATTTGTTTTTTGTTGAATTTTCATCAACACGGCAGCGCCAAACATCTGTATTGGCATCAATTGATAATTTTATTCCCTTGTCACAATTTGCAATATTGCTGGGGACGGGTTTTAAAAAAGCTTCCAAATCACCATCATCATTCATTATTTCATGGGGCATTTGGAGTTTAACGTCACAAGCAATCAAATTTTGCGCATTAGCATTAATTCCAATTAAAAGCGATAAAAATATTAGATGATTTGCTTTCATATAAGCCCCCCCAAGATTGTGCCTCTTTATTTTGATATTTTGTCATTTTAATGGCGTCAATAAAAAAGCCACCCAAGAGGGTGGCTTAATTATCCAAAGGGAATTTGAATTATTTTTTATTTTGGCGATTTTCAATCAAATCATCAACAACGCTTGGATCCGCTAATGTTGAAGTATCACCCAATGCACCAAAATCATCTTCGGCAATTTTACGTAAAATACGGCGCATAATTTTACCAGAGCGGGTTTTTGGAAGGCCGATAACCGCAAATTGAATTTTATCAGGGGTTGCAATTGGGCCAATATGTTGGCGAACCCATGCCACCAATTCTTTGCGCAATTCTTCGGATGGTTCATCACCTGTGTTCAAAGTAACATAAGCATAAATGCCCTGCCCCTTAATGTCGTGCGGATAGCCAACCACCGCAGCCTCGGCAACTTTACCATGTGATACAAGTGCTGATTCAACTTCCGCGGTGCCCATACGGTGACCAGAAACATTGATAACATCATCCACACGACCAGTAATCCAATAATAGCCATCTTCATCACGACGCGCACCGTCACCAGTGAAATAATTACCACGATATGTCGTGAAATAAGTTTCAAAGAAGCGATAATGGTCATTATAAATAGTGCGCATCTGACCAGGCCAAGAATCTTTAATGATAAGATTGCCCTCGGTTGCACCTTCAAGCTCTTTGCCTTCGGCATCAACCAATGCAGGTTGAACACCAAAGAATGGCAAGGTCGCAGAACCCGGTTTCAAATCTGTTGCACCCGCAAGTGGTGTAATCATTGCGCCACCGGTTTCAGTTTGCCACCAAGTATCAACGATTGGGCAGCGGCTATCGCCAACCACTTCATAATACCAACGCCATGCTTCTGGGTTAATTGGTTCACCAACGGAACCCATAACGCGAAGGGTTGCACGTGAAGTTTTCTTAACTGGCGCATCGCCATCACGCATAAGGGCGCGAATTGCGGTTGGCGCAGTATAGAAAATATTGACTTTATGCTTGTCAATCACTTGCCAGAAGCGTGAAGCATCTGGGTAAGATGGCACACCTTCAAACATCAATGTTGTCGCGCCATTCGCAAGTGGGCCATAGACAATATAAGAATGCCCAGTTACCCAACCCACATCAGCAGTACACCAATAAATATCGCCTTCTTGATAATCGAATACATATTTATGGGTCAAAGATGCATGTAGTAAATAACCACCTGTTGTATGCAAAACACCCTTTGGCTTACCAGTTGAGCCAGAGGTATAAAGAATGAATAATGGGGTTTCAGAAGGATAAGCAATAGGTTCGCATTTTGGTGAAACGTATTTTGACGCATCATCGTAATAAACGTCGCGCCCTTCAACCATATTAACTTCGCCGCCAGTGCGTTTAACAACTAAAATATGCTCAAGCACTGGACACATTCCAGCCGCAATATCTGCATTGGCTTTAAGCGGGATGGCTTTACCGCCACGCATTGAATAATCAGAAGTGATAAGAAGTTTAGAATCGCAATCTTCAATACGCTGCGCCAGTGATTCAGGAGAGAAGCCGCCAAATACGATTGAATGGATTGCACCAATGCGCGTACAAGCAAGCATTGCGAATGCCGCTTCTGGAATCATTGGCAAATAAATAGTTACGCGGTCACCTTTATGAACATTCAAAGAGCGTAAGGTATTTGCCCATTTACAAACTTCTGTATGAAGCTGTTTGTAAGTATAAGTTTTTGATTCATCTGGATTGTCGCCTTCCCAAATTATTGCGATTTGGTCGCCGCGTGTTTCAAGATGGCGATCGATACAATTGTAAGAAACGTTAATCTCACCATCTTTGAACCATTCAATACCAAAAGTATCTTCATCAAAAGAAGTTGATTTGATTTGGGTTGGCTCTTTGAACCAATCAAGTGATTTTGCCTGTTCTGCCCAGAATGCATCGGGATTAGTGATGGATTCTTTATACATTTGTTCGTATTTAGCTTTGTTAATGTGTGCTTTTGCGGCAAGCTCGGCTGGTGGCGCATATTTTGTCATTTATAGTTTCCTCAAACCTTTATCGATTGGGTGCATTTGCTCAAAAAGCCCGCCCATAGTCAATTACGACTTTCGTGCAAAAACACTAAAATGAAAAATATTCTGTGTAATGTGTATCATTTTTGAAATTTCACGATAAAAAACAACAAAGGGGTTTTGAAAATGTATCTATCAGCGGCAACATGGCAAGAAATCGAAGCGCGTATTAAATCTGGTAAAAAATCAATAATAATCCCAATTGGCTCGCATGAACAACATGGCCCAACCGGCCTTATTGGAACTGATGCAATGTGCCCACAGATTATTTTGGATGAGGCGCAAAAACAAGCCGACATTCTAATCGGCCCAAATTTTGGCGTGGGTCAGGCGCAACATCATATGGCATTTGCAGGTTCAATGACTTTGCGCCCAAGCACGATGATTGCCACAATTGTTGATTGGACAAATTCACTTGCCCATCATGGCTTTACCCATATTTATTGGCTTAATGGGCATGGCGGAAATTGCGCGACCATTAATGCGGCATTTTCTGAAACCTATCATCAATATTCAATGAAAGGCGAAAATGCGCCGTTTAAACATATGCTTATGAATTGGTGGGAATTACCGGGGATTACCAAATTTTGTATGGACCTATTCCCAATCGGTCACGGAAGCCACGCCACGGCATCCGAAGTTGCACTAACATATTGGCGCTTTAAAGAACGCGAAAGTTTGAACCAATTAAAACTAGAACCAAAAATTGCACCAAGTGGCAGTATTCGCGATGCAATTGATTATCGCAAACAATTTCCAGATGGCAGAATTGGTTCAGACCCAACCACTGCCACAATTGAATTGGGCGGCAAGATTGTTGATGCAAGTGTTAAGGCATTATTGGAAAGCTTTGGGGAATTTGAAAAAGTCTAATTCTTTTGGGTCATGCAATATTAAATAGTAAAGTGTGATGAACTAGAAAAGGCTTTAGGGTGGTGCGAGAAACCGCAGTAATATTGGGCATATTTCAAGGTTTTTCGCGCCTCCATAAAGCCTTTTCTAGTTCACCCTCTAGGGCTTGTCACACTTTGCTAATTAATTTTGCTTGGCCCTAGGCCATTTCATTTTTACAGGCATTCCGTTTTCACCGTCAGGATTTTCAATCACCACATTTGCGGGGTCGATTTTCTTGACCGAACTTGCATATTCAACATTTGGATTGGTTGGAACAATGCCCATTGCAAAGCGCATATCGTTTAATGCCTTTGCATTGACATAACCATCCGCCAAAAGGCCGCGTGATTTTTGAAATGCTTGTAATGCGGCGCGGGTTTTTGAACCCGCCTGCCCATCTGCATTATCATTTAAAAGGCCAAGTTTGATAAGGTAATTTTGAACTTCAATTGTATTGGTTCGGCTAAGTGGTGGGTCGCTTACGGGCCAATCTGTTGGAAGGCTACCATGTCCTGCGATAATATCCGCCAAAAATGCCACGCTTAATGAGTAAGAATCAGAGGCATTATAAGCACGTATCGCATTATAATTTGCGCCAACTAGGAAAATTGGCCCATTTGCCCCTGCAGGTATAAGAAGACGTGATTGCCAATCATCATTAGCACCAACAAATTCCCCACTAATCCCACTTTGCTTCCAAAAAGAAAGTGGGCGCATTTGACCATCGGCAAGCGTATAATCAAATTTATCGGATGCTTTGACTTTTATTCCCCATGGTTCATTATTTTGCCAACCAGATAATTTTAGGAAATTCATTGTTGATGCCAATGCATCGATTTGATTATTCCAAATATCACGATTGCCATCTTTATCGCCATCAATCGCCTTTGTAAGGTATGATGAGGGCATGAATTGCGTATGCCCCATTGCACCAGCCCATGAACCGATTAATTGTTCACGCGTGGCATAGTTATTTTGCAAAATATCAGCAATTGCCAATAATTCGGTTTCACCCAATTGAGTGCGGCGCCCTTTATAAGCAAAGGTTGCAAGCGCGCGCACCACATCAACATTACCCTTATTCGTTCCATAGGCGGTTTCCATCCCCCAAATCGAAATTGCAAATTCAACTGGAACACCAGTTTTCATCGAAATATCAGATAATTTATTTATATTTTGAACATATTTTTCTTTACCAATTTGAATTCTTTGCGAATTAACCGCCGAATTAATATATTGCCAAACCGGTTTTACAAATTCTGGCTGCGCCTCATTAAGGGCAATAGTTTGCGAATTTGGGGTTAGATTATTAAGCATCCCTTCGATGAT
>CAZKYS010000029.1:0-22500 GCA_964557085.1 uncultured Caulobacteraceae bacterium | reverse complement strand
AATCAGCGCCTGCTGCCTCTATGGCGCGAACTTCTGCACCCAAATTTGCAAAATCAGCAGATAAAATTGATGGCGCGATACGTATTTGCTTTTTTGACATAATATAACCATTTTTTCGTTTAGATTTGCCTATCTATATAATAAAATTCAAAATACAATCTATATTCTAACAAATTACCCAAAAGGGGGCGGGAATGAAAAAAATTTTAAAACTTATTCCGTTTTTTGCATTGTTTGCACTAAACGCCTGCGATATCGCCTTAAGTGATAGTGTAAATCCATATTCTAAGGCTCAAAGTGGTGGATTTACTTATTATGACGCAGAGAAGAATGAATTTCGTATATATTACAAAGGCCCAATGGGTCAAAGCGAATCTGATGCGACACAAATTTTAAAACAAGAAGCAACAGCTCTTGCACAAAAAAATAAGTCTGACTGGTATATTATTAATAATATCGAAGCCAGAAGCATGCGCAAAAATTATTATAAATATAGCCAAGAAGAACAAGCGCAAAAAGACAAATCACTAAGCCCACAACAAATAAAAGACGAAACCAATTGGTATGTTAGTGCCTATTTAATAATCGGTAACAACCCCGCCCCACAAGGCGCAATTTCGGTTAAATAATATTGACACTTTAAATCAAAACGCACATTAAAAGACCCGCTAGGGGTGGCATTGCCTGAGATATACCCTTTGAACCTGATTGAGATAATCCTCACGAAGGGAAGCATTGGGTATTTGCCATGTTTTCTCTTTCGCGATTTGGGAGAGTTAGATGGAAAGCCAAAATTCACAAAAAGTCTTTAGTTTCTTTGATAATGCATCATTATGGTTTTCGCTTGGTGTCGGCCTTTTGGTCATGCAAATGGGAAGCTTTTTGGCGGGCGGAATTGGAACAAAAAGCGCAATTTTGGCAATTATTTTAGGCTCAATAATTGGCGCGGGCATTTTGGCATGGGTTGGCGCTTTGGGGCAAAAAGCGGGTCAAAATTCTGCGCAATTAATGGTTGGGGCCTTTGGAAATAAATTTGCGAAACTACCAATTTTTCTAAATATCGCCCAATTATTGGGTTGGACAGCATTTGAATTTGTTATAATGAGCGATGGTTTAATCGCCATTATTGGCAAATATTATAATGGCAAAATCGACACAATCGCCTTAAAAATGGTGGTAGCAGTAATTTTATCGGGTTTTGTAATTTATCTTTTATCAAAACCAATGACCGGTTTGGTTCGCAAATTAGTTTCCAAAATTGCTTTACCACTTGTTTTGATTTCACTTACTTGGCTTAGTTTCCAATTTGCAGGAAAAATTGATTTTACTCAATTTTTAAACGCCAAAGGTGATGGCAATTTAAGTTTTGCGGGCGCACTTGATTTAGTTATTGCAATGCCAATTTCATGGCTTCCATTAATTGCCGATTATTCACGCTTTAGCAAAGATTCAAAATCAAGCTTTGGTGGCATTTTCTTAGGATACACATTCGCCAATATTTGGTGTTATTCACTGGGGCTTTTGATTGTTTCAACACCAAATTTACCATCTGATTTTGTATCGGCAATTTTACTTGCCCAAGGCGGCCTTATCGCACTTGGAATTATTTTATTTGATGAATTGGATAATGCATACGGAGATGCTTATTCGGGTTCGGTTTCCATTAATCAATTAAACCCGATGATAAGTGAAAAATTGGGTGGTAAGATTTTGGTTGCATTCGCGGGTCTTGCGGCGGCATTTTTACCGATGCATGAATTAGAAACCTTCTTAATTACCCTTTCATCGGTATTTGTTCCTTTATTTGCGGTAATAATTGGCAATTCATTTTCACAACAAGAAACAAAACAAATAAATTTGCCAAACGCAACAATATGGGTTTTGGGAATTATATTATTCCAATATATTACCAAAGCCGCCCCGCAAATTGGCGCATCCTTACCTGTTTTTGCGATTTGCGGCATTTGTGCTTTTGTTATAAAGAAGGCCAAAAATTAAAGGTTTCTAAAATGGCTGGACATAGTAAGTTCAAAAATATTCAACACCGCAAAGGTCGCCAAGATGCAATGCGGGCAAAAATTTTCACAAAAATCGCGCGCGAGATTACAACTGCTGCAAAGGCTGGCTCACCTGACCCTGCGATGAACCCGCGCCTTCGATTGGCAATTCAAAATGGTCGCAGCCAATCAATGCCAAAAGACAGAATTGAACGCGCAATTCAACAGGCTTCTGCTGCGGGCGGCGATGACTATAAAGCAGTTCGTTATGAAGGTTTTGGCCCTGGCGGCGTTGGCATAATTGTTGAAACTTTGACCGATAATTTAAACCGCACTGGCGGTAATCTTCGTTCTTATTTTGGCAAAAATGGCGGCAATTTGGGAACAACCAACTCGGTTACTTCTGGCTTTGATAGGGTTGGCGAAATCCGTTACCCTGTAAGTTCTGCATCAGAAGATGATATGATGGAAGCAGCACTTGAAGCGGGTGCAGATGATGTTTCATTTGATGCCGAAGAAGGGCATTTAATCACCTGCGCATTCGAAAACCTATCAGAAGTTTCAAACGCATTGAATGAAAAATTTGGCGATTCTGAAAGTTCAAATATTGTATGGCGCGCCCATGCACCGATTGAAGTTACGGGCGATGCGGCAAAAACATTATTGAAACTAATCGACATTCTTGAAGAAGATGACGATGTTCAAGACGTGTTTGGAAATTATGAATTGGATGAATCTGCACTTGCAGATTAATTAACTTGAAAAACCATGTCCGCCGCACTAAGTCATTAGGTGGCGGACACTGTGGCCTTTGTGGGATATCTAAAATTCCCGCCGACCTAACTTTCCATCGGGAGCTGGCTCTGGACTGAATCGTGGTTCTAACTACCTGGCGCCCACCTGTTTATCAGGTCGCAATGGGATAAGTTTATATTTCACGGGGTTGTGGTTCCGCCACCTTAAGGCACAAATTATGCCCAATTTGCAAAAATCCACGATAAGAAAAATTGCCAAAGAACGCCGTGAATTAATTGCGGCGAATAATAATTTGGCGTCTCAAACATTATTTTCAAATTTTTCAATTGATATTAAACCAAATGATATTGTTTCGGGCTTCATACCAATATCAAGCGAAATTGACCCAAGGTTTTTGATGCAAGATATTGCAAAATTGGGCGCAAAATTGTGTTTACCGCGCATTGATAAGCAAACCAATAATCTTAATTTTCATAAATATGCTTTTGGTGACGCCCTAAAAAGTGGTGCAATGGGTTTGCAAGAGCCTTTTGATAATAGAGAAATATTACAACCAAATATTTTACTTGTTCCATTATTGGCATTTGATGAAAACTTATATCGTCTTGGCTATGGCGGTGGTTATTATGATAGGGCAATATCATCATTGCGAAAATTACAAAAAATAATTACAATCGGCATTGGCTTTGACGAACAAAAGATGGATAATATCCCAATAGAGCCACATGATGAAAAGCTTGATTATATTCTAACTGAAAAGAATTTATACAAATAGAAAGTTTAAAGTGAAAATTGCATTTTTTGGTGATGTCGTTGGGCGCCCTGGGCGTGAAATACTTTCATCACGCCTTCCAATAATAAAACAAGAATTAGGCTTGGACTTTGTCTGTGTGAATGGTGAAAATTCGGCGGGCGGATTTGGCATTACCGAAACCATTGCCAAAGAAATTTTTGATGTGGGCGCCGATTGCATAACCCTTGGCAATCACGAATGGGATCAGCGCGAAGCACTTTCTTTTATCGAGCGCGAAACAAGATTGCTTCGGGTTTGCAATTACCCCGCCCTTACCAATCCACCGGGGCGTGGGGCGCAAATGTTTAATGTGAATGGCTTTAATATTTTGGTGGTTTCAGTAATGGGCCGCCTTTATATGGACAGCCTTGATTGCCCGTATTCAGCTTTAGAGCGTGAAATAGAAGCCTGCCCGCTTCGCGAAATGGCAGATTGTATCATTGTTGATGTCCATGCCGAAGCATCGGGCGAAAAGCAAGGTATTGGTCATTTCCTTGATGGTCGCGTTAGTTTGGTTGTTGGCACGCACACGCACGTTCCCACCGCTGATGCCCGTGTTTTAGAACATGGCACAGGCTATATAACTGACCTTGGAATGTGTGGTGATTATGATAGCGTTTTGGGAATGAATAAGAATATTTCCGTCCGCCGCCAATCGGTTCGCCTTCCCTATATGCGCCACGAACCAGCGACAGGGCGCGGCATGGCATGTGGTGTTTTTGCAGAAATCGATAATAAAACAGGCCTATGCACACGTATTGAACCATTAAGATTTGGGCAGGGATTGGTCGAAAATATTCCGCAAATCTAAATAAAAGCACCCGAAACATCACGTGCCGAAACAAGGGCGCGGCCCGTTGCGATATCGCGCCCATCTTCGCCAATTGCCGTGGTTGAAAAATCAATGATTTTTTTATCTTCACGGATGCGTGTAATTTCAACAATTGCCCTTATTTCTTCGCCCAATTTTACTTGTGAAAGATATTGGGTTTCTTGCTTTAAATAATTTGTGCCAAGCCCTGGCAAATCAATTCCCAGTAATTTTGAAAACATTGCATTTATGAAAATTGGTGATGAGATATTTTCGCTTTGTTTATGACCACCAAGCGCAATAAATTCATTTATGTCATCTTGCGAAAAAACGCGGCTCTGTTGTGATTTTTGACCAAGGAAAAATGGTTTTTGCGCTTTTTCACTTGGTTCAATAATATTTGCAGGTTTTGGATTTGAAACCTTTAAAATTTGGGATTGTTGTGTTGAAAATTCAACATCAATAACACAAGTTTCTTGGTTGCTTTCTTTTTCACGGCACACCAATTTTGCACTATTTTCGCCAATTAAATCCGCGCTTAAAATCATCGCAACATTTGTATAAGTTGGCGCGGGAAACATTATTTTGTTTGAAACAAATGAAAATTCACCCACCAATTTTTCCAACACACCCGATAGGCACGTTGTAAGAAAAATTCCATGCGCTACAGTTTTTCCAAAGCCGGAATTTGCCGAAAATTCTTCATTAACATGAATTGGATTAAAATCACCCGAAAGGGCGGCAAAGCGATTATATTCTTCTTGTGTAAAAGTGCGTTCAATTTCCATTTTCATATTCTTTTTTTAATATATGTTTTTGAATTTTCCCTGCCGCTGTGCGCGGGTAATCATCAACGAAGATAAATTTTTTGGGTATTTTAAAAGGGGCTAATTTGGAACGACAAAATGCGATTAATTCAGAGGGTTCGATATTTCGCCTCGCACTTAAAAATGCCACGCCAACTTCACCCCATTTTTCATCTTCAACACCGATTATTGCGGCTTCTATTATATCTTCATGCCCCAAAAGTGCATTTTCAACTTCGGCGGGATAGACATTCTCACCACCTGAAATAAACATTTCTTTGGAGCGGCCGACTAAATAATAATAGCCATCTTCATCAATTCTTGCCAAATCACCAGATTTTAGCCAATTGACACCATTCGCATCAGTATGGAAGGTTTCTTTTGTGGCAATTGGGTTGTTCCAATACCCTGGGCTTATATTTGGACCCGCGAAAACCAAATGACCTTCTTGGTTTGGTTTGCAATCATTAAATTCATCATCGACCACGCGCGCAATTGTTAAAACTTGGGATTTTCCAACACTGCCAATTTTATTAAGGACATTTTCTTTATCCATCATAAATACTGTTGGCCCTGTTTCGGTCATACCCATGCCGTTACAAACCAATGCACCACGCGCCGCAAAAGTTTCGACCAAATAATCAGGCAATGGCGCGCCGCCACAACCCCAATTACGCATATTTTTTATATTGGTTTTTTCAAAATCTTCATGCTGTGATAGTAAAAGATAAACTTGGGGCACACCAAAAAAGCACGATAAATCATTGCGATCCACCAAATCCAAAACAATTTTGGCATCAAAACCCGATATAACCCACGACATGCAACCATTCATAAGCGCAGGTAAAGTGTGTAAATTAATGCCAGCCGTATGAAACAAAGGAAGGAAATTTAAAAACCTATCATCAGGATTAATACCAATAGCCTGACCAATATTTACCGCATTGGCAAGTGCCATTCTATAGGTTTGTATAACCGCCTTTGGCTTACCAGTAGTGCCAGAGGTGAAAATCAAATACCAACATTCATCATCAGGCCAAAAATCACGCGCCTTGAATTCGCCGCCAATTTCAAGAAAATCCTGATAGCCGTCATCATAATTAATTGCACAATTTGCCCCAACAATTTGCAAGGCATTTTGTGCATCTTCCACGCCATAAAATAATATTTTTGGCGCTATTGTTTCATATAATGGTAAAATTTCATCGGGCGGGGAACGCCAATTAAAAGGAACCAAAATCGCGCCCAATTTTGCACATGCAAATAAGGTTTCAAAAAACTCTATGCGATTGCGGCACAAGACCCCAATTCTATCGCCTTTGCCAACGCCAATAGATTTCATTGATGCCGCTAATTTATGCGCATTATTTTCTAATTGGGAAAAACTTCGTGATTTGTCACCAATATATTCTTTTAGCGCGATTTTATCAGGCGTTAATTTGGCGCGCGTTTTTAAAAAATCGCTTATCATAACCTAACCCAATTTCAGACCATTTTTTATAAGATCAAATGCAGCATCGGCAATATCATCAACCTTTTGGCTATCGTCCCAAATGCAATAACGCATTCCAAGGAAAACGGATAATCCAATCAAACTCCATGCACGAACCTCATCATCGCCACTTCTTATTTCGCCTTTTGAAGATGCATTTTTAAGATTTTCTGCATAGGCTTTTTGGAATGATGAATAATATTCACGATATGCATCTTCGGCGACAAATTGGCTTTCCATTACTATTCGATACAAATCCTTATTGGCGCGGGCAAATTCAATAAAGGCGTGAAGACCCTTTTTTTCAGCCTCAAGCCTATCACTTACACCTTCTAGCTTTTTGGAAATATAGGCACGCGTTGTTTGCCCCATATATTGAACCAATTCGCGAAAAATCACTTCTTTGGATTCAAAATAAACATAGAAAGTGCCCATCGCCACATTTGCGCGCTTGGTAATATCGGCAATCATACATTCGTGATAGCCACGTGCCCCAAATTCCAAAGATGCAGCTTCCAAAAGCTTTGCTTTGGTTTTTGCACCGCGTGCGGTTTTAGGATTTTTGTCATTTACAGAAATTGAATCTTGATTCATGTTTCAAATTATGCCTTAATAGAGAAAAGAAGCAATAAGAAATGACAATTGCCAATTATTTTGGCGTTTTGTCAAATAAGTTGAGAGGAAACACAATGCCTAGCATTCGTCTTAATGACGGCGCTATGATTGAATATTATGATAGCGGTGCGGTTGTTAATCGCCCCGTACTAATATTCATGCATGGTTGGGGCGTAAGCGGGCAAGTGTTCAGCCAACAAATTGCACTTAAAGATGAGTTTAGAATTATAATTCTTGATTTACGGGGCTGTGGAAAATCAACCACTGGAAAAGATTTATCGATTGCTAAAATAGGTTTTGATTTATTTGAAATTATCGATGAATTAGCGCTTGAGAATGTTCATGTAATTGCATGGTCAATGGCGGCAATGGCAGTATGGAAAGCAATTGCAACCAAATCACACAGCGAAATCAAAACTATCACTATAATTGATATGTCACCAAAAATTTCCAATGATGACAATTGGGATATGGGCATTCTTGGTCATCATAGCTTGCAAAATGACGAAGGTAAAATCAGGCTTGAAAAATCTATCGCCAGCATGAAAAATAATTGGATTGATTTTTCAGAGCGTATGGTTGGGCGTATTTTTTCTAAATCAAAAATTCAAAAAAGCGATAATAAAACAATCCAATTTAAAAATGAAATGTCACAGATTGCCAATAAAAATGATGGCTCATCTATGTCTGTTCTTTGGAATTCATTGGCAAATTGCGATGCGCGTGACGATTTGGCAAAAATAACAATGCCATGCCTTTTGATTTACGGGCTTGATAATCAATTATATTCTTCAAAATTAGGCCAAAAAATCCAAAGCCTAATAAGAAATTCATCATTGGTTGAATTCGCCCATTGCGGACATGCGCCGCACATTGAGGATAGCGAACATTTCAACCAAACCATTCGCGAATTTATCAACCAAGTTGAAAGCGATGAAAACAAGTTTTTTTACGACAAATCAGAAAAAGGAAATGGGTCCTTTTTTACCCAAGATTCAATTGGGCAAGCACCGCAATAGGGCGGAGAATTTTTTTAACAAGGGGAAAACCATGAAAAGTAATTTTAAAAAAATAGTATTGAAAGGCCTAATGGCAAGCACTGCCATTACACCATTCATCGCTTTTTCACCAGTTATGGCGCAAGAGCAAAAAGTAGAAGCAAACAAAGGCAATGAAACAATTGTTGTAACTGCGCGTCGTCGCCAAGAAGCATTAAAAGATGTTCCAATTGCGGTTTCATCTTTCAATTCTTCAAAATTAGAAGCAACTGGCGCGCCTGATATTACAGTGCTTCAGCAAGTTTCTCCAAACACTACAATGCAAGCTGCGCGCGGTACAAACTCAACTTTGATTGCCTTTATTCGTGGTGTTGGTCAGCAAGATCCACTTTGGGGTTTTGAGCCAGGTGTTGGTCTTTATGTTGATGATATTTATGTTGCGCGTCCTCAAGGTGCGGTTCTTGATATTTTTGACATTTCACGCATTGAGGTTCTTCGCGGTCCACAAGGCTCACTATATGGTCGTAACACCATTGGTGGTGCTGTTAAATATGTAACTAAAAAACTTGGTTCAACACCAACAGGCAAAGCGCGCCTTTCTATTGGTTCGTATGGTCAATTAGACGCGGTTGTTTCTGGTTCTGTTCCACTTTCTGATACTTTCCGCGTTGGCGGTGCTTTTGCATCTTATGCGCGTGATGGTTTTGGTAAAAACATTACAACAGGTCAAGATCACTATAATAAAGCAGTTACTGCTGGTCGTTTAAGCGCTGAATGGACGCCAAATGACAAATTATTCTTCCGCCTTGCTTATGATAAAACAGTTGATGATTCACTTCCTAAACATGGTCACCGTGAAGCAGCAGGTGCGGGTCTTACAACTGGTCAACCAATTTTATCAAACGTTTACGACACTGATGCAGGCATTACTGGCCCTAATAGTGTTGAAAATGAAGGTATTTCATTCACCGCTGAATACAATCTAAACAGCAATTTGACCCTTAAATATATTGGGGCAGAGCGCAAAGGGCATTCAGACACTGTAATTGATTTTGATACAAGCCAAGTTGCAGCATTAGACGTGCCTGCTTACTATAAAGATGATACAAAATCACACGAACTTCAGGCTTTGTTCACAGGTAAACGCGTAAACGGTGTAGTTGGTGTTTATTATCTTGATGGTTATGCATCAGGCGCATTTGATACAATTGTTGGTTTAATTAATACAACAATTGCAACATCTGGTCGTGTTGGTACAAAAAGCCAAGCAATCTATGGCGATTTCAGCTTCAACCTAACTGATTCATTGTCAGCTTCAATTGGTGGTCGTTATACTAAAGATGAAAGAACTGGCACAGTTTATCGCCAAAACTTCACCGGTCTTCGTTCGCCATTATTCGGTAATAGCGCAGCAATCCCTGGTTTAATGCGTTCAAATTATACCAATAGCCGTGACTTCTCTGAATTCACACCGCGCTTTAGCTTGTCATACAAAATCACACCAGAAATCACCACTTATGCAGCCTATTCAAAAGGCTTTAAATCTGGCGGTTTTGATATGCGTGGTGATGCGGTTCTTACGCCAAATACAGTTAATGGCTATAATCCTGAATATGTGACATCAACTGAAGCGGGCTTAAAAGGTTCAATTCTTGACGGTCGCGCTAATTTCTCTGCGGCAATCTTTAATGCTGATTATACTGGCCAACAAATTACACGCCAAGAACCAACAGTTGGTGGTTCAATCGCAAGTTTTGTTGACAATGCTGGTTCATCAACCATTAAAGGCTTTGAGCTTGAAGGAAATGTTACATTATTCGCAGGGCTTTCAGCATCATTCGGTTATGGCTATACTGATGCAAAATTCAATGAGTATTTGACTAAAAATGCTGCGGGTACTGTAATAAACAATGCGGCCTCTGCTGTATTCCAAAACACACCGAAAAATAACGGCAACCTTACATTAAATTACGCGCGTAATTTAAGTGATGGTTCTAAAATTGCTGCAAACATTGGCGCTTCTTATCGTTCGCCTTACCACATGTTTGAAGCAGTAAACCCTGCATTGGATCAAAACGATTCTTACACCCTTGTTGATGCCGGTATTTCTTGGACATCATCTGCAAGCCACGTGAAAGTATCACTAACAGGCCGCAACCTTACAGATGAACGCTATAAAGTTGGTGGTTATTATTTTGCTGGTGCTACTTTCGGAAACGTTGTTAATAGTTTCTATGGTGCACCAAAAACTTATACAGCTAGCATTCAATATAGCTTCTAGTTTTTTCCCCGAAGGAATGCCCCCGTATTTACGGGGGCATTTTTTTATCTATAAGTGAATGCAATTAAAAATATAAATCAGTGGAGACTTTAATGAATAATATTAGCACACAAAAAGAAGATGCGCTTTTTGCAAATGGGCGCGGGATTGTGCTTTTTTTATTGGTTTTGGTTTATACTTTTAATTTCCTTGACCGCCAAATTTTGGCAATTTTGGCACCAGATATTCAAAAAGAAATGAATCTTGATGATGGTGCGCTTGGCCTATTGCTTGGGTTTCCGTTTGCGGTTTTTTATGCCGTACTTGGTCTTCCTGTTGCTTATTTTGCCGATAGGAAAGATAGAACATGGATTATGACCATTGCCCTTACTATCTGGAGTGCGATGACGGCGGCCTGTGGAATGGCGCAAAATATTTTTCAATTAACAATTGCACGTATGTTGGTTGGTGTCGGCGAAGCGGGCGGCGTTGCCCCTGCTTATTCATTAATATCAGATTATTTCCCACAAAAGCAGCGCGCACGGGCAATGGCGATCTATAGTTTTGGTATTCCTATTGGCTCGGCAATCGGCATTATTTTTGGTGCGGTAATTGCCACTTTATCAAATTGGCGCATTGCCTTTATCGTGGTTGGTATAATGGGCGTATTATTGGCGCCAATTTTCCGCGCACTAATAAAAGAACCTGTGCGCGGCGGTCATGATTTGAATGCATCAAAAGACAATGTGAAAATCATGGAAGTAATCAATTTACTTGCCACCAAGCCAAGCTTTTGGACATTGGCAATTGGTGCTTCATTCTCATCAATGATGGGTTATGGGTTGTTTGCATGGCTTCCAACATTCTTTGTGCGCTCATTTGGTGATGCGCTTCCGCAATTTATGTCTTGGATGCCTGATTTTCTTATTCCTGCTAATGCTGGTGCGAAATTATATGCAGGTTATTTTTATGGCACGATTGTTTTAATTGGCGGCATTATTGGTATATTCTTGGGCGGCGCGATTTCGGATAAAATGGGCGGTGCGAATAAATCAGCTTATGCACTTGTTCCTGCTATTGCATTTTTGGTTTGTATTCCGTTTTTCTTTATTTGCACATTCACCAATTCACTTGGTTTAGTTTTCTTTTTGATGCTTATACCAACCGCACTTAGTTTGACATGGCTTGGCCCCGTTTTGGCCGCGTTTCAGCATATAGTTAAACCAAATATGCGCGCCACGGCATCGGCATTATTTTTGCTAATTAACAATCTTATTGGTATTGGCCTTGGCACTTATTTAATTGGCCTTATTAGCAAAAGCCTTGCGCCAATTTATGGCAATGAATCATTGCGCTATTCAATCATGGTTGGCACAATTTTTTATGCATGTGCATCAATATTAATGTTTATATCTGCAAAATTCCTTCCAAAAGATTGGGAAGAATAATTATAAGTCAATTCGACTTGCTATATCATCAAATTGTTTTGTGGCGCTATTTGGCGCCACTTGACCATTATCGGATGCCTTTTGTAAGGCGGGGTAAAAATTCACTTCACCAAGATAATTAATACCAATTTCGCCCGCCGCTTTTTTGGCACCGCCCTTACCGAATAAATCAATTTCCGCACCACTATTTTCATCAATAAGGACGGACATATTTTCAACTAGCCCCAAGATACTAACCTTAGCTTTTTGGAACATATCAATGCCACGGCGCACATCGGCAAGCGCCATTTCTTGTGGCGTTGAAACAATTATTACGCCGTCAAGGCGCGCCTGCTGTGCCAATGAAATTTGCACATCGCCAGTTCCTGGCGGCATATCAACCACTATATAATCAAGTTCACCCCAATTCGTGCCCATGAATAGTTGGGTTAATGCTTTCAAAAGCATTGGGCCGCGCCAAATTAATGCCTGACCCTGATTAACCACAAAGCCCATAGACATTGCCTTAATACCATGCGCTTCGATAGGATTGATTTTACCATTTTCACCAACTTCGGCGATTTTTGTTTTATACCCTAAAAGCGTTGGCAGGCTTGGGCCATAAATATCAGCATCTAAAAGGCCAACTTTTTTACCCCTTTTTGCAAGTGATTGCGCAAGGTTGAATGCGATTGTTGATTTACCAACCCCGCCCTTTGCCGATGCTATAGCAATGATTTTGCCAATATTTTCAGGGCGAATTGATTCCATATTTGGTTTTTTACGCTCTGGAATTGGTGCGCCAACTGGGCTTTGCCCGCTATTATTTGAGTGGGCGGTAAGGATGGGTGAAACTTTTTCAACACCCTTAATTGATGATAGGCTTTTTATTATTTCATCGCTTAAAGGTTCAATTTTTGCAATATCGCTTGGGTCGGCTTCAATAATGATTTTCACATCGCCATTTTTGAATAATATAGAGCTTACAAGACCAGAACTTATAATATCCTTGCCATCAATTGGGCTTTTTAATTCGTGAAGCCGTGATTTAATCTCATCAATTTTTAAATCACCTTTGATATTTTTATTTTTGAACAGATTAAACATTTTTAAAACCAAATTTTAGCAATATGATACGTAGCGCCTGCGGCAATATAGGCCAATATCATCAAATATGAGAAGGCAAAAATCGCCCATTTCCATGAGTTTGTTTCGCGCCTAATTGTTGCCAAGGTGGCAAAACATTGCGGCGCAAAAACATACCACGCCAAGAATGCTAATGCAGTAGGCAATGACCAAGCATGTTGCAAAATTTGCGCAAGGCCAGTTTCAAGATTTGCATCCCCACCTTGAACCGAATAAATTGTTCCAAGTGCACCAATTGCAACTTCACGCGCCGCAAGCCCCGGAACAAGCGCGATTGCGATTTCAAGATTAAAGCCAATTGGCGCCAAAATATGTTCAAGAAACGCGCCAATTTTGCCCGCAAAAGTTTCGCGTAAATTGCCCGCCGATAGTGGGAAACGGGCAAGCCCCCATAATATAACAGATGTCCACAAAATCACCGTTCCTGCGCGTCTTACAAATGATTTTGCTGCAATATAAATGCCCAAAAAGAAATCACGTGCATTTGGCAATTTATAGCTTGGCAATTCCATAATTAATGCCTGTGATGCGCCGCGCGTCATTGTTCGTTTAAGGATGAAAGCCACGATAAAGGCACTTATGACACCGCTTAAATAAAGGCAAAACATCACCAAACCTTGCAACCCAACAAAGCCAAAAACCTGTTTATTCGGAATGAATGCGGCAATTATTAAAGTATAAACAGGCAAACGCGCCGAACAGGTCATCAATGGCGCAATTAATATGGTGGTTAATCTATCGCGTTCATGCTCAATAACCCGCGCCGACATTATACCGGGTATGGCACATGCAAAACTTGATAAAAGCGGAATAAAGGCACGCCCATTTAAGCCAGCGCGTCGCATAATTTCATCCATCAAAAATGCCGCGCGCGACATATAGCCAGATGCTTCAAGTGTAATAATGAAAGCAAATAAAATCACAATTTGCGGCAAGAATACAAGAACCGCACCAACGCCTGAAATTATCCCATCAACAATTAATTGCGAAAATAAACCATCACCAAGCCAGTTTCTTACATTTTTCCCCAATGCCTCAACAAGGAATGAAATGGCGTCCATAAAAGGCGTTGCCCATGTAAAAACGGCCTGAAACATTAAAAACAAAACTAACGCAAGAACCAATGGGCCAAGAAAAGGATTTAAAACAATTTCATCAATCTTACGGGTGATAATATTTAGGCTTGCTTCTTTTTCAATTACGATGGAGGCGATTTTGCGGGCATCTTTTTGCAACAATGCCAAATTATCATGAACAGATTTTGCATTGGCGGTTTCAAGGTCGCCAATAAGTAATTTATCAAGTTGATTTAAAAGATCTTCGCGCCCTTCTTTTCTTGTGGCGCGGGTTGCAACAACGGGAACACCTAATTGTTTACTTAATTCTGTGATGTTAATTTCAATTCCGTCGCGCGTTGCAATATCAATCATATTAAGCACAACAATCATCGGTAAACCCATTTCCCGAAGCTGTAATGCAGAATGTAAATGGGTTCTAAGATTGGATGCATCAATTACCACAAGCATTAAATGTGGTCGCCCAACTTCTTTCATTTCGCCATTTAACATATCAATGGCAACTTTTTCATCCTGCGAACGTGCAGTTAGGCCATAAATTCCCGGCAAATCATATAATTCAATATCATGCCCATCAGGGGTTTCAAAAACCCCTTTTTTGGTTTCAACAGTAACGCCCGCATAATTTGCGGTTTTGGCGCGGCCACCCGTTAAACCATTAAACAATGTGCTTTTACCGCAATTTGGCGCGCCAATAAGTGCAACTTTATATTTCATTAGGCATCAACCTTTATTGCACGCGCCTCTTCTGGCCTTAGTGCAATTAAAGTGCGGTTTAATCTTATACAGATTGGGGTTTTTGCAATCGGGCCATAATGCATGATTTCAACTTCATCACCTTCGGCAAAGCCAATTTCACGCAATTTTGCAATTATTGTTTCATCTTGTGCATTAATATCAGAAACTATTGCGCATTTTCCCTTTTCTAAATTTAAAAGTTCCATCATAAACCTTGTTGCAAACCATTCGCAATAACTTACTAGACATTACAGAAAGAAATTGCAAACCTTTTTATCAATAGAATGCCTTATTTTTCGGTGACCCTTTGTCGCATAGGCAAAAAAGACCCCATAATACACGGCAGGTTTTTTATAGCCTATGGTTAATAATATTAAGAACAATAAAACTTATTTAATGTTGCCCGCAATATCCCTTTAAAATCGGTGTAATCTTACATTAAAATAAATCAATAATAACGGCATTAAGATTGCACCCCAAAACATGCCTTATGGCAAAAAGTATGGAGGGTTTAAATGACCAAGCAATATAGGGGGCAAAATGATAAATAGCATTTCCCCTTTTTCGCACGCAAACCCGCGCGCGAATATGTTCAGCAAAATCGACGCCAATAGTGATGGCGCGGTGACAAAAGAAGAATTCATTGCCGCCCGACCTAAAAATGTATCTGAAACTAACGCAAGCGAATTATTTGCAAAAATCGATACGAAAAACGCTGGAAGCATAACAGAAGATCAATTCAACACTGGTATGGCGCAAAATCGCCCACAGAAAAATTCTTCTTCAAGTGCAAATATGATTGCAAGTGCTGCGCTAAGTGCAATTATGCAATTGGTGCAACAAAGTAGCGCCAATGATGGAACTTCATCAAAACAAGATGATATGTTAACAAAAATTGATGCAAATAGCGATGGCAATGTAAGCAAAGAAGAATTTGTAAATGCGCGCCCAGAAAATGTAAGCCAAGAAAAGGCCGAGAGCCTATGGGCAAAACTTGATACGCAAAATACAAATAGCCTTAGCAAAGATGAATTTGAAACTGCGATGAAAGCCAATGCGCCACAAGGGCATGGCGGGCATCATGGCGGCCCACCGCCAGCAGATAATGATGATCAGGCATCAAATTCAAATAAGCAATATAATCCATTGGACACTAATAAAGATGGAAAAATAAGCGCAGAAGAGCTTCTTGCAGGGCTAGGTAGCGCATCAAATGCCAGTGATAATTCAAGCGTAAAAACTTTTATAAGCACTATTGAAAATGCAATAAAAAATTATGCGACAACGAATAATCTAAATCTAAGTGAAACCATATTGCTTAATCAAAATGCATAAAATTGGGCGGCTACAAAGCCGCCCTTTCTTTGCTTATTAAAATAAATAAGCTATTAGGCTTTAATGAATAAATACAAAGCAGCCCTTGGCCCAATTTTGGGGCTTTTATCCGCAAGCATTTGGGCACTTGCATTTTCCAATGTAAAAATCGCATTAAAAACCTTTGGCCCAAGTGAAATTGCGGCATTAAGGTTTTTTGTTTCAGGGCTTTTGGGTGTTGGGGTTTTGATGTTTACAAAGCAAAAAACATGGACAGCTAAAGATATTTTTCAGGCTTTTTTCGCCGCTTTTGTTGGAATGGCGATTTATAATTTTTTCCTAAACCTAGGGCAAACAACAATTGCGCCAAGTGCGGCAAGTTTCATCGTTTCCACGCAGCCAATTTTCACGATAATTGCCGCAAGGTTTTTATTCAAAGAGAAAATTGGCCTTAATGCAATTTTGGGTGTTGCCCTGTGCTTGATGGGTGTTTGGGTGATATTAGGGCATCCAGATTTTAGCGCATTTTTCCATGGTGGGGCATTTTATTTGATAATTTGCGCAATATGTTCGGGCCTATATTTCATATTGCTTATGCCACTTATTCAAAAACACGGCCCATTAAACGCCGCCGCAAGCACAGTTTTGGCAACTGGAATACTTCTATGCCCATGGCTTCCGAATGCATTAGTTCAGGCGCAAATAGAATTAAAACCAACTTTGGCCGTAATGTTTCTTGCAATTTTCCCAGGGTTTATTGCGCATATTACATGGATGAGCACGATGAAAATCATGGGCTCTACACGCGCGGCAAATTTTACATTTTTAATTGCCCCAATGGCAACAATCGCCGCGATTATAATCAATGATGATAAAATCGTACATACATTTTATTTTGGATCTGTCTTGGTAATTTTTGGGGTTTTTGTAACTACGAACCAAAAAATCAAAACATGGTTTTTAGAAAAAACCAAATTTGCATTATAAAATAGCCCGCCAATGGCGGGCTATTTTTTTTACGAAAATTTTGCTGCAAGTTTGGCAATGCGTGCGCCATAAAATTTCGCTGTTTCCAAATCACCTTTGAATGGTGCCTGTTCTGGCGATGAATCAGATGGTGCAGTTGCCATTAGTCCAACCGAACCACCACGGCGGTTTAAATCATCTTCTGATGCCGCCAATGAATTTGATGGAAGCAGCCCCAAAGAAACCCAAATCTGCCCATGTTGCGATGCAAGTGTTTGAAGATAAGCCATGGTTTGACACTTATCACCAACTTGTGACGCTGAAACAGTAAAACCACCGCCCAGTTTATCTTGCCATGCACGTGTAAACCATTTTTTTGATGATTGGTCAGCGAATTTTTTAAATTGCCATGCAGGGCCGCCCATATAAGTTGGCGCACCATAAATAATGGCATCCGCGCTATCAATTTGATCTAATTGGGCATCATCAAGGCCGCCGTCTTGACCGATTTTTAAATCTAATGCTTCTGCGCCTTCTGATTTAATACCTTCGATTACTGCATCGGCAACTTTTTGATTGTGCCCGTAACCGCTGAAATAAATTACTGCTACTTTTGTCATGATTTTTCCTTTCAAATTATTCAAATGAATATGCATCCATCCGAAGTGATCCTAAAACTGTGCTTGAATGTATTCTTTTGACCTTTGGCTCTGGGCTTGCAGCGCCAAGGGCAACATAAATTGGTAATAAATGTTCATCTGTTGGGTGATTTTTTTGCGCAAAGGGCGCAAGCCTGCGATATGATAATAAATCACAGGTTTTGCCATTAATAAGTGCGTCATGAAACCAATTGGAAAATTCGATTGACCAATCTTCTTCTTTGCCACCATTCCAATTTATTTCGCGCAAATTATGGGTAAAACTTCCTGATGCGATAATAAGGATATTTTCATCACGTAATTTTGCAATTGCGCGCCCTAATTCATAATGATGCCCTGGGCCAAGGTGGCTTTGAATTGATAATTGCAACACCGGAATATCGGCATCAGGATACATAAGCAAAAGCGGAACCCATGCGCCATGGTCAAGACCGCGCTTGCTATCAATTTGCGACATAAGGCCATTTTGCCCAAGCATTTCTGCAATTTCACCCGCAAGTTTGGCGTCACCCGCCGCATTATATTGCAATTCATAAAGCTGTGGAGGGAAGCCATAAAAATCATGTATGGTTTCATTTTGCGCAACCGCATTTACGCTTGGAATTTGGGTTTCCCAATGCGCAGAGACCATAAGAATGGCGCGCGGTTTTGGAATTTCTTTTCCAAGGTTTTTTAAAAATTCGCGTGCCTCAACTTCATCAAATGGCAAAGTTGGTGATCCATGCGAAACAAAATAAGTTTTTTGTTTTTGTGAAACATTTTCCATACGCAATAAATAATACTTGCGATTATGTATACAATATGCAAAAATGTTTTATTATCCATGCAATTTTGATTAGGTTAAATTATGGAATGGGATGATTTACAAACTTTCTTAGCAATTGCGCGTGAAGGTTCTTTGTCGGCTGCGGCGCGCGCTTTAAAAACCACACAACCAACAATGGGTCGAAGGCTGCAGGCAATGGAAACCAGAATTGGTGCGCGCCTGTTAGAACGTCACCCGCGCGGCTATGTCTTAACATCATTGGGTGAAACAGTTCTTGGCAATGTTGAGCGTATCGAAGCCGAAGTTATTGCAACTGAACGCGCCATTTCAGGTAAAGATATTGCTTTAGAGGGCGTAGTTCGCGTTACTTGTGTTGATATAGTTGCATCACGAATTTTAGCGCCCGCAATCGCAAAAATGCAATGCAGCCACCCCAAAATCACGGTTGAACTTAATACAGATGCACGCGCATTAAACCTTAATCGGCGCGAAGCAGATATTGCAGTGCGTCTAACAAGATTTGATGGCAATGACTTGATTGTAAAAAGACTTGGAACATTAAAGGGTGGTTTTTTTGCATCAAAACAATATATTGAAAAATTCGGAATGCCATCAACGCAAAATAGTGACAAACATTCAATAATTACGGTTCTTGAGGACCAATCCCACCTTCCAGAAGCGCGGGCATTAATAGGGGCAATGCCGAATGCGCGGGTTGCGATTGTCACAAATAGTCGTGAAACTATGTTAAGTGCTGCGGTAAATGGTATTGGAATTTGCTGCGTGCCACGTGATAGGGCATTAGAAGAAGCAACACTTGTAGAGCTTGATTTGGGCGTTGAAATTGAACCGCGCGAAGTATGGCTCGGGGTTCATAAAGATATGCGCCACATGCCACGCATTCGCGCAGTTATTGACGCCATTTCTGCAGGTTTTGCAGAATGTAAGAAAATAGGATTATAAGTTGGAAAATAATAATCAAAACCTTGAATTGGTAAATAATCTAATCGAACTTCTTACACTTGAAGAAATTGATATTGATTTATATCGCGGCCCAATAACCAAAGAACCGTGGAAGCGGGTTTTCGGTGGTCAAGTTGTTGGTCAGGCATTAATGGCGGCCTGTAAAACCGTTGATACAAAAAGAATGCCGCATTCATTACACGCATATTTTATGCGCCCTGGCGACCCAACAAAACCAATCATCTTCGAAGTAAAACGCGATAGGGATGGCGGCACATTCACAAGCCGCCGCGTTGTTGCCAAACAAAGTGGAATGCCAATTTTAAACATGGCATGTTCATTTCAAATCCAAGAAGATGGGCTTTCACACCAATTAGATATTCCAAACCTTCCGCCGCCCGACAATCTTATAAGCCGCGCGGATTTTATTAAGACAAATCTTCACAAATATCCTGAAAAAATGTGGCCCAATTTGCTTGCGCCGCGCGCTGTTGAGTTTCGGCAGATTTTCAATGAAAACCCTGAAAGCCTTGCGCAGAATTATTGGTTTAAAATCAACGCGCCTTTGCCTGATGATCAAATTCTTCATCGCGTTCTTTTGGCCTATGCAACTGATTACACATTATTAGGGGCTTGCCTTGCCCCACATCAAAAAAATTGGTTTGATGACGATATCCAAGTGGCAAGCCTTGATCATGCAGTTTGGATACACGAAGATATTAAGTTCGATGATTGGCTTTTATACACCCAAGACAGCCCATGGGCTGGCGGTGGGCGCGGCCTTAATCGCGGCATGATTTATAATCAAGATGGTAAATTGGTGGCAAGCGTTGCACAAGAAGCACTTATAAGAATTCGCAAGCCAAAATAATTACTTCATCCCAAGCCTTATTGCGCCATCAAGTCTTATATTTTCACCATTTAAATATTGGTTTTCAATTATGTGACAGGCAAGGGATGCAAATTCATCACCCTTGCCAAGGCGTTTTGGAAATGGAACGCTTGCGCCCAATGAATCTTGAACATTTTGCGGCAAAGATGCCATCATTGGCGTATTAAAAATCCCTGGGCAGATTGCATTTATGCGAATACAATCACCCGCCAAATCGCGCGCAACTGGCAATGAAAGCCCTGCAACACCAGCTTTTGACGCGGCATAGGCCGCCTGCCCAATCTGTCCATCAAAGGCGGCAATTGATGCGGTGTTAATGATTACCCCACGTTCGCCATCAATTGTTTCAAGTGACATCATTCCCGCCGCCGATTTGGCAATCATGCGAAATGTCCCGATAAGGTTGATATTAATTACTTGGGCAAAAACCTCTAAAGGGAAATGTTTAATGTCCCCAGTTTCTTTATCGCGGCTTGCGGTTTTAATGCCTTTAACAATACCTGCGCAATTAATTAATGCACGCTCTTGCCCGTTTATTTTGCGCGCTTTTTCAAACGCATTATCAACACTTGCTTCATCGGCAATATTGCATTCAATAAATATTGCGCCGGCTTCTTTGGCAACAATTTCACCGGCACTTTTATTAAGGTCAAAAATTGCAACTTTTGCGCCCAATTTGGTTAGCTTTCTAACACATGCCTCACCAAGACCAGATGCACCGCCTGTTACAATTATTGATATATCGCCATTAATTTGCATTCTTTTCCCCAGTTATTTTAAAATCATCTAAATCAATTATATTTTAAACCAAAGGCTCGTCAATTGGTGGTTTGTTGTTTCCCATGCTTGAACCAATACTTGCCACTACAATGAAGGCGATTGCTAGAATTTGTAATAAAACCAATTTTTGTTGCAAGAATATAAAACCACTTAATGCCGCAAATGCTGGGTCTAAACTCATAAGCAAGCTAAAGGTGCTTTTTTTCATTCGCTTGAGGGCAAACATTTCCATTGAATATGGAATTGCCCCTGAAAAAAATGTCAATATAAGCGCAAAGCCAACCCAATTTATCAATGGCACATTTTGCTTAATCCCAACTATCAAAACCAATGGTAATGATATGCAAAGAGAAACAACAAAGCCAAGTGCAACCGCCTGTGTCTCACCCATATTTTTGCCAAGATTATGACCAAAAACTATATAAGCACCCCACGCAGCCGCTGCAATGGCCGCAAATATCAAACCAATTGGGTCAAGTTTTTGTGAAAATTCATGGGTAGGCAAAAGCAAAAATATTCCAATTGTGGCAATCAAAATCCAAAGGAAATCTATTTTCTTTCTGCTTGTAAAAACACTTACTAAAAGTGGCCCTGAAAATTCAATCGCTACCGCAACACCAAGCGGAATTTTATCAATTGAATAATAAAATGCGCTATTCATTATCCCCAAAGATAAGCCGTAAGGAATTAAAGCGCGATAATCTATCTTGCTATAATCAATTTTCCAAATTTGTGTGAAAGCCCCCATCAAAAGTGCCGATGCGCCCTGTCGTAATGCAACGGTTGCAATGGGGCCAATTGTCGCAAATATCTTTACCGCAAATGCCGAACCTGATTGAAATAATATTATCGCACCCGATAAAACCACAAGCGCCATAAGGGAATTTTTGGAAGAATCATTCATATTATCCTCCTATTCCCTTTTGCAGAATTTTCCAAATTTCGCCAAAGGTCGGGCTTCTTATTGCCATGATTTAATCCTAGTCTAAATTATGGATCGCTTAACAAGAAGACATACAGAACCCAATCGAATTTTGGTAATAGGAACAGCAGGTTCAGGCAAAAGCACGCTTGCCAATAATATTGCGCAAAATCTTCATTTAAGGAAAATAGAACTTGATGAAATAAACTGGCGCCCAAATTGGGATAATCGGCAAGTAAGCGATTTAGATGGCTTTAAATCTGATGTTTCAGATGCAATTTCGGATAATGATTGGGTAGCAACTGGTGGTTATATGTCGGTTC
>CAZKYS010000028.1:0-22565 GCA_964557085.1 uncultured Caulobacteraceae bacterium | reverse complement strand
AAGCAGGTAATTCAAAGGCCATTTTCAATCCAATCTATGTTAATTTGTCCATGCTTAAATAGGGCAGTGAAAGCAATTTTTCAATGCAAATTTGGGTATTTTGTGTAAAATCTTGATAAAATTAGTTGGTAATTATTTGTATATCAGGAACAAAGTCACAAACCCCAAAAATTGCCCCTTTTTTATCCATTGCCGCCGCAAGACCTTTATTGAAAGTTTCAGTGCCGCTTTGCGCATAATAAACTTTCACCTGATCTTTTGCTGGTAAATCATCCATCATTGTTACCTTAAGCATTTTATCAAGCCCCGGTGCATTTGGTGGGGATTTTTCAGGGTTTACCAATTTGATATTTTTAACAACATCAAGGCCAGAAACAACATAACCCCATGCCGAATATTTTCTATCTAATTGTGAAGATTTATCGCGCATAAAGAAGAATTGTGAATTGGCAGAATTTGGATCTTCTGAACGTGCCATTGATGTAATGCCAGGGCAATGATTTATCCATGCCTTTGCCTTACCATCTGATGTAACATCCATTACCGCATCTTGCTGTGTTGTGATTGGCATAAGGCCAATCCAACCAAATTGGTTTGAGCCCTCATCCTTAGCTTTCGCAAATGGCATTTCTGCGCTTCTTCTAAATTCGAATTCACCTTTAATATCAGGTTTTGAGGAACCGCCAGTTCCCGTTCCGGTTGGGTCGCCAGTTTGATCCATGAAACCATCGATTACGCGATGAAAAACAATGCCATTATAAAATTTTTCACGTGTAAGTTCGGTTATTCTCTTTACATGTGTTGGCGCAATTTTGGGCGCAAGGGCAACAATAATTCGACCTTTTGTAGTATCAACAACCAACAATTCGTTTGGTGGAACTTGCACATAATCTTTCAAACTTGCGGGTTTTGCAGCCGCAACTTGCGGTTTTGCAACAACCGTTTCCGCTTTGATTTTGTGATAATCTAAAGTTTTTCCACCTTTTGCGGGCTTCGCATTTACGATATTTGGCGCAAGTGAGATTCCGCAAATACCAATTAATACGCCACTTAAAACCGACGAAAGCAAACTCTTATTTACCACTAATCTTCTCCACTAATGCAGTTTTAACACCTTCTGGCACAAACATTGAAACTTCACCATTTAGCATGGCGATTTCTTTAACTAAACGCGACGCAATGGCTTGATATTGTGGTGCAGCCATAAAGAACACAGTTTCAATTTCTGAATTTAGGCGCTGGTTCATGCCAACCATTTGGAATTCATATTCAAAGTCAGAAACCGCACGCAAACCACGAACAATACAATTTGCATTATTTTCTTCTGCAAAATGCATTAATAGGCCATCCATTGGAACCGCTTTAATAATTGTTTTGGTGTTTATTTTTGCAACCTCAGCCTCGACCATTTTCACGCGCTCTTCGAGAGTGAACATTGGGTTTTTGCCTGAAAAAACTGCAACGCCGACAATTAAAACATCGAATAATTTTACGGCACGACGAATAATATCCAAATGACCAAAGGTTATTGGGTCAAATGTTCCCGGATATAATCCAATTCTTGGTTCATGCGTCGTCTGCATTGCTTATTCTCCCCTGACAGCAAAGCCTTTGGTATTTGTTATAAGAATAAAGCAATATAGATTATAAAACACGCTTTTTTTCATTGCTGCAGTGCAAAAATATTATTCGTCTGAATTTTGAGTGGTTTCTTGCACAACATCCTCTGAATTATCGTCACCAGTTTCACTTAAACGCTCAACTGAAACGACTTTTTCATCTTCACCAACGCGTATTAGTTTAACACCCTGTGTTGCACGACCTTTAATGCCGATTTGTCCAACTTGGGTTCTAATTAATTGCCCGCCATCAGTAACCATCATTAAATCATCGCTTTCCTCAACAGCGAAAGCGGCAACCAAAGACGTTCCTTTTCGAACCAATTTATGGGCAACAATACCTTTACCACCGCGACCAGTTAAACGATATTCATATGAAGAAGAGCGTTTACCAAATCCATCATCTGTTACGGCAAGAATGAATTGCTCAACGGCTTTCAATTGCGCATATCTTTCATCAGAAAGAGCGCCAATTGCATTTGATGTTTCTTCGGTTTCAATTGTTTCAACTTCATCTGACGCTTCTTCACCGCGTTCCGCGCGCGAACGTTTGATATAGGCATTGCGTTCACTTGAATCAGCTTCAACACCTTTAAGGATAGACATTGAAATCACTTCATCGCCATCGGCAAGGTTGATGCCACGAACACCCGTTGAATCACGGCCTTTAAATACGCGAACATCAGTTGCGCTAAAGCGGATACATTGCCCCATTTTAGTGGTCAAAAGCACATCATCGGAAGGCGAACAAATCGCAACATTGATAATTTGGTCTTCGTCTTCTTGCAATTTCATTGCGATTTTACCGCCGCGTGAAATACGTTGGAAATCTGTCAATGAATTACGGCGCACTGTCCCTTTTTTGGTGGCAAACATTAATTCCAATTCGCCCCAAGTTGTTTCATCCTCTGGCAAAGCAAGAACGCTTGAAATACGTTCATCCTTATCAAGCGCCAGAATATTGGCAACCGAACGGCCTTTGGTGCGTGGGTCACCCTGTGGCAAGCGCCACACTTTTTCACGATATACAAGACCCTTATCAGTGAAGAATAATATTGGCGTATGCGTTGACGCCGCAAATAGGCCAACAACCCAATCCTCATCCTTAGTGCTCATACCCGCACGACCACGGCCACCGCGATTTTGTGTGCGATATTCGCTTAAGGCGGTGCGTTTGATATAGCCTTGGTGCGAAAGTGTAACCACCATTTCTTCGCGTTCGATGAAATCTTCATCACCTAATTCAAGGTCAGCCTCGATAAATTGGCTACGGCGTGGAACGGCGAAACTGTCACGGATTTGGATTAAATCTTCTTTGATAATTGCGATAATACGCGCGCGCGAACGAAGAATATCAAGTAAATCGGCGATTTTTTCCGCCAAAGTATTTACTTCATTTGATAATTCATCACGTCCCAAACCAGTTAGACGTTGCAAGCGCAAATCCAAAATTGCGCGTGCTTGGTCTTCAGATAAACGAACCGTATTATTTTCACTTAAATGTGAGCGCGGGTCAGCGATAAGTGCAATCAATGGCGCCAAATCTTTTGCTGGCCAATCACGATTGGTCAACGCATGACGCGCAGCCGCAGGGTCTGGCGCTTCGCGGATAAGTTTTACAACTTCGTCAATATTGGCAACCGCAATCGCCAAACCAACCAAATCATGCCCCCTATCGCGCGCTTTTGACAACCTAAAGCGTGTGCGATTGGTGATTACAGTTTCACGGAAACGCAAGAAAACTTGCAACATGCTGCGAACATTCATTTGGATTGGTAATCTATCAACCAATGCCAACATATTAACGCCAAAAGATGTCTGAAGCGGTGTTAAACGATATAATTGATTAAGAACAACATCCGCAGTTGCGTCGCGTTTAATTTCAATAACCACGCGCATACCACGGCGGTCAGATTCATCACGAATGCCAGAAATGCCTTCAATACGTTTATCGCGCACCAATTCGGCGATTTTTTCAATCATTGTCGCTTTATTAACTTGGTATGGGATTTCGTGAACAATTATCGCCTCGCGGTCACCACGAATTTTCTCAACATCGGTTTTGGCGCGCATAACAACCGAGCCACGGCCTTCAAGCAAACCTTTACGCGCACCTGCGCGCCCAACAATTTGTGCACCAGTTGGGAAATCAGGGCCAGGGATAATTTCAAGAATTTCTTGATCACTCGCCTCTGGTTGTTCAAGTAATAAAAGCGCGGCATTACAAACTTCGCCCAAATTGTGCGGTGGAATATTGGTTGCCATACCAACGGCAATACCACCTGCCCCATTTACCAAAAGGTTTGGATATTTAGCAGGCAAAACCGATGGTTCAGAATAAGAGCCATCATAATTGTCAACGAAATCAACCGTATTTTCGTGCAATTCATCAAGCAATGGAATTGCAGTTTTTGCAAGTTTTGATTCAGTATAACGCATTGCCGCCGGCGGATCGCCATCAACCGAACCAAAATTCCCCTGCCCATCGATAAGTGGCAAAGACATTGAGAATGGCTGCGCCATTCGAACCAAGGCGTCATAAATCGCACTATCACCATGCGGGTGATATTTACCCATTACTTCACCGACAGATTGCGCCGATTTTACATATTTCTTATCAGGTGTGAAACCAACATCATACATCGCATAAAGAATACGGCGATGCACAGGTTTAAGGCCGTCACGCGCATCAGGAAGCGCGCGTGAAACAATCACGCTCATGGCATAATCAAGATAGGATGACTTTAATTCATCTTCGATTGAAACAGGTTCTATACCATCTTCATCAATCGGTGGACGCCCGCCGCCATCATTTGGTGGCAAATTTTCATTTTCAATTGCTTGTTCGTTTTCGTTATTATCGTCTGACAATTGTTATACCCATCTTGCTTACTGATTATTGGCCATTTTTGGCTCTACAGAATCGAAAAAACAAACTAGCAGCATTTATAAAAATGCGCAAAATATCTTGCTGAAATATATGGGTATAAACGGTTTTTACTTTTTCATTGCCCTTAATTCTTTCATTGCTTCCTGAAAGCCATTGAAATAATCGGTGCGGGTTTTTTCGGCAATGGCGGGCCATTCTTCTATTGGTAGGCTTTGGGTTCGTTTTGGACCTTTATTATCGCCCATTTGATCCATAATTGCACCCATTCCGTGAAGGTTTATCCATCTTTGGTCATATAAATGCTTGGTATTTTTATCAAAATCGATAACTTTTATCATTATCTTTTCGAACCTATCCAAATCCTGAAAAGCATATTGATTAATTTGGGGGCCATAATCTTCGTTTAAAACCGAAACAGCCGAACGCGCAGTTTCGTCGGCACAACGATTGGCATCATATCTTGCCCGTAATTGCCCCGCGTAAAACCAAAACATAGCATCATCTTTTTCCCCTCTGGCAAAAAGTATTTCTGATAATTTGTAGAATACAGTTGGATTATAAAGCTGAGGATTTCTTTTTACTGTAGCTATTGCATTTTCTTGAATTTTAATATCGGCACTACCAAGTGCTTCGAATGCATTTATGCTGCTTGAAACATCAATCTTTGTATTTTCCGAAGCGCCTTCAAGGATGATACGGGTTGCAAATGCGGGAGTGGAGACACAAAACAATACTGAAACCACAACAAAAATATTCTTTAAACTTTTCATTTTCCACCCTTATTTCACATTACGCCATAATATGCACTTAATTTACAAATAATAATGGCAAAAATATGATTGAAAGTTTGAAATGAAAATTTGCGGCTTGTTTTTAAAAAATTTGATACTGATTTCATTGCTGGCATTATGCGCGGCAGATAACGCGAATATTAATGGAAGCTGGCAACATAATGAATATATGTGCGAGGCAGAATGGGGTCGCCAACCATGCACAAAAGAACAATTAAAAGCCATAAAATCAGAATTTGAACAAGAAAAGAAAGACAATCCAGAATTAAAATATCCAAATCAACAAACTTGCGGGCGCGGATTTACATTGGTTCAATTTGGCAACAAAATTTGCGGTGTTTGGAATGAAGGTTGCTCTTTTGGGCAAGTTGGAATGGGCTATATTGTTGCCACGAAAAAAGGGAATAAAATAATTGGCAAAATGGGTGAAAATATCCAAAATGAAACGCCAAATTTTCCCAATCAAAAATCTGAAAATTTCACTCTAATTATCGAAAAAAACGGTGATTTAAAAGATTATCAGACATATAAAAAAGATAAAATCAGCAAGCCAATCACCAAAGATGACTTACAATTAGATGAAGATGATAATTTTTATAATCAATGCAAAAACGGAATAGATTTTAAATAATCTATTCCTTGCTTAAATGCGCAATTGATTTGGCCTGTTCCCAGTTTTTACCATCAAAAGGGGCAACAATTTTAAAAGGAAGGATTCCCCATTCATCCAAACAACGCGCATTAACCGAATAGCCATCAGGGTTAGAACGCGGAATATAAAATGCCTTAACGCCGCAATGTTTGCAGAACATGTGATCTGCAATTCCCCTATTGAACTTATAATGCGTAAGCGCATCTTCGCCTTGAAGGATTTTGAAACGACTTTTAGGCAATATTAAATGAACAAGCGCGGTTTTAGTGCAAATTGAACAAGTACACTCACGAATTTCTTCGTGCCCCGTAATTTGCACTTCAAAGCGCACCGCACCACAATGGCAACCGCCAGCATGAGTTTTTAATTCGCCCATAAATCAACCATTATACTTAATGAGACTTGCCTCATTAAAACGGAATTTCATCATCCAAATCATTGTTTGAAAAATTCTGTTTTGCGCCTGAAACTTCGCGTGGGCTGCCGCCAAAGCCAGAAGATTCATAATCAGAACCACCACCAGATGCGCCGCCACCATTACGGCCATCAAGAAGCGTCAATTGGCCATTAAAGCCACCAACCACAACTTCGGTTGTATATCTATCATTGCCGTCTTTATCTTGCCATTTGCGGGTTTGTAATTGGCCTTCAAGATAAAGTTTGCTGCCTTTTTTTACGTAATTTTCAACAACTTTAACCAAACCCTCACCGCGAACGACAACATTGTGCCATTCAGTGCGCTCTTTACGTTCACCAGATTGGCGATCGCGCCAGCTTTCAGAAGTTGCAACCGAAAAATTGGCGATTTTGTCGCCCGATGGAAAAGATTTAATCTCAGGATCACGCCCCAAATTGCCAATCAAAATAACTTTATTTACCGAACCCGCCATATACAAATTCCCTATTTAACATCTTTAATAACATAAGCCGTTCTGCGATTGCAAAATGGCGGTAAAATCTCTTGATTATAATGCAAGACAGCACGTTCACCAGAATCAAGTTTCCCCTGAATAAGTGGTACGATTTTTGAATCAGTAACACTAAATTGGAAAACATTGGGAACTGATGAATTAATATTAGATTGGTCAAGCTGATTGCGCATACCGCCCATAACCAATTCACCTTCCCATGATTTACAAACTAAGCCTTTATGTGAAAATTTTGAAACTACGCCTGCACGCGAACCATCAGAATAACTACAGCCACTAAGCGAAATAGCCAATGCCATCATTCCCGCTAATATTATTTCGCGTTTAATGTTTGCCATACCAATTCCATTCACAAATATTCAAAATTAATAATCCATTACATCACGCCCAAGCAAATTTGCAAGTGCGCATAACTTTTAACTTTGCATTTTTATTTGTTCACTATACGTTCTTTTTACGTATCTTGTCAATATGGAACTTGACCAACATAATTTCCTGCGGGGGAATAACGGCATACAAGATAAGTATATTGGGCATTTGAGGCATAGGCACAACCGACATTATTAGTATTTTTCCAAATCATTTGCGTATAATGACCAACCTTTGACCAATTGCCTTCACTTACAATATTTGGGAATTTGCCATATTTGAAATATTTTTTCTCATCTGCCCACATTTGTACCATGTATTCAAAAGAATAATAGTCTTTTGTACCCATCCAAAGATTTTCGCCATGACCATTATTTTGGCGCTCATTTGCATGTTTAAACTCGCCGGTTTTTGCCATATTGGCAGCCCATGCCCCCGCTTCTTTCGATAAATTTTCATCCCATTGCATAGGGGTGATATTGAGAATTGCGCGCTCATTATTATGAATTTTCAACATTGCACTTTTAAAATCTTGTGCGATTGCATTTCGTGGAAAACCGAACAAAAAAATAATTGTTGAAAGGGCTATAATTCGCATAAAACTCACTTATTTATCTTGATTTCAAACAATAGTGCCAAATTACTAAGAAAGCCTATTTAAACTTTAAAGCACAATAATTTTGCAATTTTAAATTATATATCAGCAAATGACTTGAATTGTTCTTATTACGTTCTATTTTTAACGATAATTTCGAGTCGCAAATCGGGGCAAAATGTCAGAACTACCTTTTATAAGAGTGCGCGGGGCGCGCGAACATAATTTAAAAAATATCAATGTTGAAATACCGCGCGGGCAATTGGTTGTGCTTACTGGTATGTCTGGCTCTGGTAAATCATCACTTGCCTTTGATACAATTTATGCCGAAGGCCAAAGGCGCTATGTTGAAAGTCTTTCTGCTTATGCGCGTCAATTTTTGGAAATGATGCAAAAACCCGATGTTGATGCCATTGAGGGTCTGTCACCCGCGATTTCGATTGAACAGAAAACAACGTCAAAAAACCCACGCTCTACTGTCGGCACTGTAACGGAAATCCATGATTATATGCGTCTTTTATGGGCACGTATTGGCATCCCCTATTCCCCTGCAACTGGTGAACCAATTCAATCACAAAGCATTTCGCAAATGGTTGATAGGACTATGGCGCTTGAGGAAGGTGCTAAATTATACCTTCTTGCGCCTGTTGTGCGTGATAGGAAGGGTGAATTTAAAAGCGAAATCAAATCATGGATAAAGCAAGGTTTTAACCGCGCCCGAATTGATGGCGAATTTTACGCCCTTGAAGATGCCCCAGAGCTTGATAAAAAATTCAAACATTCGATTGAAATTGTGGTTGATAGGATTGTTATTAAAGCGGGTTTGGAAACCCGCCTTTCACAAAGTTTTGAAACCGCGTGTAAATTATCCGATGGTTTGGCGATTATTGAATATGCCGACAAGGATAATAAGAAAGAGCCAATTTTATTCTCGCAAAAATTTGCCTGCCCGGTTTCTGGATTTACGATTTCCGAAATTGAGCCACGATTATTTTCATTTAATAATCCCGCTGGTGCATGCCCAACTTGCGATGGGCTTGGTTTGCAATTGAAATTTGACCCTGAATTATTGGTTCCTGATAAAGAAAAATCAATTCAAGATGGCGCAGTTGCACCATGGTCAAAGGGGAATTCGCCGCTTTATTTCCAAACCCTTATGGCGATTTGTCATCATTTTGATGAAAATTCCACAACACCGTGGTCAAAATTAAAACCACAAACCCAAAAGACAATTATTTATGGTTCTGGCAAAGAAGAAATCCAATTTGTCTATGAAGATGGTTCACGCCGCTATGAAACCAAGAAAACATTTGAAGGCGTTTTACCAAACCTTGAACGCAGATGGCGCGAAACTGATTCATCATGGGTTCGTGAAGATATGGAAAAATATCAATCTGCCCAAACCTGCCCATCATGTAACGGCAAACGTTTAAAGCCAGAGGCTTTGGCGGTGAAAGTTGCGGGGCTTGATATTGCCGACGCATCAACTTTTTCAATCTCTAATGCCCATAAATGGTTTGGCGATTTGGATAATGTTTTAAGTGACAGGCACAAAGAAATTGGCGCGCGGGTTCTTAAAGAAATTCGTGAGCGTTTGAATTTCTTAGTCAATGTTGGACTTAATTATCTTACTTTACAACGTTCAAGCGCCACTTTATCGGGCGGTGAAAGCCAAAGGATACGCCTTGCAAGCCAGATTGGTTCTGGCCTTACTGGTGTGCTTTATGTTTTGGATGAACCGTCAATTGGCCTTCATCAAAGGGATAATACGCGCCTTTTACATTCATTACGCGGCCTTCGTGATTTGGGTAATTCAATCCTTGTTGTTGAACACGATGAAGAAGCGATTCTAACCGCTGATCATGTCATTGATATGGGGCCAATGGCGGGGGTTCATGGCGGACAAGTGATTGCGCAAGGCACGCCTGATGATATTGAAAATTCAAAAGAAAGTATAACAGGGCAATATTTGCGCGGTGAACGCGAAATACCAATTCCTGATAAGCGCCGCAAAATCAATAAAAAGAAAATGCTTACCCTAACTGGCGCGACAGGAAATAATCTTAAAAATGTTACGCTTGAATTACCGCTTGGCGTGATGACCTGCATCACTGGTGTCTCTGGTGGCGGGAAATCAACCCTTATTATTGAAACTTTATATAAGGTTTTGGCGCGCAAATTAAATGGCGCATCTGAACACCCTGCCCCATATCAAGAAATAGAAGGTCTTCATCATTTAGATAAGGTTATTGATATTGACCAAAGCCCAATTGGGCGCACCCCGCGCTCTAATCCCGCTACCTATACTGGTGCATTTGGGCCAATACGTGATTGGTTTGCAGGACTACCAGAATCAAAATCGCGCGGCTTTGGCCCTGGGCGCTTTTCATTCAATGTAAAAGGTGGACGATGCGAGGCGTGTCAGGGTGATGGCGTTCAAAAAATTGAAATGCACTTTTTGCCTGATGTTTATGTAACTTGTGACACTTGCCACGGGCAAAGATATAATCGTGAAACTTTAGAGGTTAAGTATCGTAATAAATCCATTTCCGATGTGCTTGAAATGACGGTTGATGAAGGCGCCGAATTCTTTACAGCTGTGCCATCAATACGCGATAAATTACAAACCCTAAGCCGTGTTGGCCTTGGCTATGTTAAAATTGGACAACCTGCGACCACTTTATCGGGCGGTGAAGCCCAAAGAGTTAAATTATCAAAAGAGCTTTCAAAACGTTCAACAGGTCGCACATTCTATATTCTTGACGAACCAACAACAGGGCTTCATTTTGAAGATACACGCAAATTAATGGAAGTTCTCCAAGAACTTGCCGAAGGTGGAAACACAATTGTAATTATCGAACACAATCTTGACGTTATCAAAACCGCCGATTGGGTAATAGATTTAGGACCAGAAGGCGGCGATGGCGGCGGTCAAATTGTTGGGCAAGGAACACCAGAAGATATAGCAAAAATTGAAGGCTCGCATACGGGAATATATCTAAAAGAAACTTTGCTAAAACATAAAGAGAGACAATTAAAACGAAACAAATAATTAAAACTTGCCCCAAAATCCAATCAAAAAACTTGCGGGTGAATATAATTTATCATTGCCAATACCTTGGCGATAGCCAAATTCTATACCCATTTTGTCATTTATGGCTTTAACATATGATATTTGTGCACGGCTTATATCTTTTGCACAGCCATCATTTTCACCAAATGCTTTGACAATAAATTTATCGCGCTTGAATGCATTAATTCCTATGGTTGTTTCCCATCTAAGCGAGGATGAGCCAGAGCATTCGCGCGTGGCAAGTTCAACATTTGCCCAGCCATTTTGATATCCATAACCAAATAGCGCCCTTAATTCATAACTAAAATTTGTATTTTTTAAATTAGAAAAATCATGCGCAACTAAACCAAATTGTGTTGAAGCAATCCAATTATCTTTTTTAAAAACCTTATAACGTGCTGCTAATAAAGCTTCACCAACTTCATTTTTGCCGTTTTCCATGGCAAAACCTTGTTCATAAATTATGGCAGTTTTCTGGTTTACGCCATGTTCAAAATATATTTCAACATTTTGATTATTATCATTATTTTGTGTTGCACTTATTATAATGTGATTTTCATTTTTATTTGGCAGCCACGCACCCGCATATGATTTACTATAAAAGAATAGCAAAATTAATATTATTGGAAAATATTTGACTTTTTCATCCACTTACAAAAATAAACCCCATGCAAAATAATCAACCTTTAACAATGCTGCAATTATATTCTAGCAGAACTATGTTTACTCGGAATTTACCTAAATAACATAGGGTAACCCATATGTTAAACGCCAATATTGATTTAATTGCACTTGCAAAAGATAAAACGGATTCAGGAAGACGTGTACTTGCTGATGTAACTGCAAATGAATTACTATCCCATACAAGGGATTTTAATGATGCAGAATTAAAATATTTTGGCGAAATATTTTCACATTTATATAATTATATAGATCCAACTTTAAAGAAAAAAATCGCTAATGCCGTATCGCTTGCGGATTGGGCACCTAAATCTTTAGTTCAATTAATCGCCAATGATAATGCAGATATCGCAGCACCAGTTATAAGTTTTTCACAAAAGTTCGAAGATGCGGATTTAGAGCGAATTATAAAAAACGGAACAATCGACCATCAACTACGCATCGCTGAGCGCAATAATATTGGTGAAATTGTTTCAAGCGCATTAGTGGATGTAAACGAAATTCGTGTTGTTGAAGTTTTAAGCAAAAACCACACCGCATCAATAAATGAAGAAACAATGCGCCGCGCAATCGAGATTGCGAAATCAGACACAACAATTATTGATAATTTCATGATACGACGCGATGTTTCGAATAAATTACGCGAAATTGCAAGTTCATTAGGCTCCAAAGTTGCGCAAAACCATATTCAAGAAAAACAAGTTCATCCACTACGGGCAAGCATTGAGAAAATTGAACAAGAATTTACAATTACAAAACGCCCTAAGGATAGTTACAATGCACTTGAAGCATTTAATCAGCTTGAAAGTGGCAATAAAGACGAATTCCTTGATATAATTTGCAAACGTTTTGAAATTAACAAAGAACAGCTTGAAATATCTTTAGATAAAGAAAAAGTTGAAACCTTTGTTCTTTTGGCGCGCGCAATAGATTTTGAATTAGACCAAGTGTCACCAATGATAAAAGCCCTAGGGCATGGGCATGTTTATAGGCCAGAATTTAAATTGGCAATTGAAGCTTTATGGTCAAAATATGATAATCATTCGGCCCTAGAGCACCTTTACAAACAATTCAAAGCGCAAAGCAAAGAAAATAACTAGATAGTAAATCTGCAATATTTGCAAAAGCGCTTGAAATCATTTCAATTTTGTAGCACTTGGTGTTTATGCAAGATTTGTCACATTATGAAAAAATAGCCTTTGTGGCTAGTCCGCGTGACGAAGCGCAAGATGCATTGGTAAAACTTCGCCATAAATACGGCGCATTCCCCGAAGCTAGTGCAAATATTATTGTCGCTTTGGGCGGCGACGGCTTGATGCTTGAAGTTTTAAGGCGTCATATGAATGATGGCCTTCCTGTTTTTGGATTAAACCAAGGCACAATTGGCTTTTTGATGAATGATTATTCCGAAGATAATCTTATCGAACGAATTTCTGAGGCTAAACCAACAATTATCCACCCGCTTAAAATGCGCGTTGAAACCACTGATGGCAAATGTTTTGAAGAATATGCCATCAATGAAGTTTCACTTTTAAGACAAACCCACCAAGCCGCAAAATTATCAATTAAAGTTGATGGTAAAGAGCAAATGTCACGCATGATATGCGATGGTTTAATCATTGCAACTTCTGCTGGCTCAACAGCTTATAATCTTTCGGCGCACGGCCCAATCCTGCCTATTGGCTGTGGTTTATTGGCACTAACACCAATTAGTGTGTTTAGGCCAAGGCGTTGGCGTGGTGCATTATTACGCGAAACTTCGAATGTTGAAATTGAGATTATCGATCCAAAATTACGCCCAGTCGCCGCAAGTGCCGATAATCAAGAGATAAGAAATATTGTAAAAGTCACAATATGTTTGGAATTATCAAAATCAATGGTGATTTTATTTGATAAAGATAGATCCCTAGATGACAGGGTTTTAGCCGAACAATTTGCGTTTTAATTAAAATTATCTTGAACAGTAACGAAAATTTAGCTTGTTTGTATTATAGTTCGCATTGAAACCTGCCAAAGGGAGCAAACTAATGAGTGCAGACAGCGCAAAAGCTGAAGTATTTTCGCCGCCAAATACTTTAAAAAATAAACTAGGCAACCGCTTCAAAAGCTTTGATGCAGAGGCAATTAAACGTGCGGAGGCAGCCCTTGAAGGCATGTCTAGCCAATTTGGCGCATGGCTTGATGATGAATTACAAAAACTGGAAGAAGCACATAAAATAATGCTTCAACCCGGTACAGGCGACAAAGAAGTTGAAGAATTTTATCGCCGTGCACATGATTTAAAAGGCCTTGGAACAACCTATGGCTTCCCTATTGTGTCACAATTTGCAGGCTCTTTGTGCCGTCTTATCGACAGCCCAAATGGCCGAGCAAAAGCGCCAAAAGCATTGTTAACTGCGCATGTGAATGCAATTGTTGCCGCAGTTCACCAAAAAATCAAAGATAGCACACACCCAATCGGTGCGGCGCTTCTTACTGAATTGGTAAATCAAGTTGCTAAATACGGCCCAGTTGATTGATTAATTAAAATCATAAAAAAAGCCCCCCAAATTTGGGGGGCTTTTTTATGCAACTTTTTGTCCTTCATCATCGCCATTATTCTTATAATCTAATTTTTCAAGCAGATAATTCAAATCAGAATCAGGTATTGATTGGAATCGGGTAAGAACACGTTCAATCATACGTTTCTTGAAGCGATTTCTATCCTCAAAGCTGCCATCAAATTCAGTTTCATGAAGAACATCAATAGCAGATCTGAAAGCAGGATATAAATTAGATGGTAATTGCGCACGCTCAAAAATAGCTTTCAAGCCCAAATGCCCGCCATCATGCACCAGAAGCCATGCTTTTTCATGCGGAATCCCAGCAAGTTCAGCCATAGCAAATTCAACCAACCTTACCTCACCTTGACAAAGCGCGCGGAGGACAAATGAAGGTGTAAGTTTGCCATTAAGGTTAAGCTGCTGCACAAAGCGGCGCAAATCACTTTGCAATCCTGCCTGAGCCACCAAATCAATTGATGCACGTTCACGCGTTGCAGTTGCAATATCAATTGCCATTTGCGGCGGCAATTGATGATGTTCAACCAATTTATCAAATACAATACCAGAAAATTTGGCCGCAATTTTTTCGGCAACATTAATTGGCAAGATTGGACGCTCAACCATTGCAATCGCCATATCTTGGGCACTTGGGTATCGTTCCAAAGCAACTGAAAGCCCATCTTCCGAAAATTGGTTGGTTATGTTTTTAAGCGCAGTTGTAATCACTTCTGAAATAGAATGTTCGCACATTGCATCAGTGACATCAGACGACAGGTTTGAACGCCTTGCAACAGCTAATTGGCGCGCAGGTTCCGCAGCCTCAATAATTTCGATTAAGTCTTCATCAGTAAGGCTTGGTGAATTTTCTAAAATTGGCATTGCAATCGCGTCAATATCGCGCGCAAGTCTTGATGCCACATCAGACGGCAAATTTGGCGATGATTTTAATGTAACCGCAAGTGCACGTCTTACACGTTCTGCCGCACCACTAACAACAAGGCGCAAAATCTCCTCGGCAAAATTGCGTTCTTTATCATCCAAATCTGCGGTTTCGATACGTCTGCAAAGCCTAAAACAAGCCATAGCTTTGTCTTCATCAGATTCACCTTTGATAAGTGACCTGATGTCTTCGTCGGTAAGATTAACTCTAAGTGTTGTTACACCCATAAAAGCCCCCAAGGCTTATTAAGTTCGTTCAAACTACATAAGCCAAATATACTGATTCCTTTAGCTTAACATGGTGACGAAATAGGGTTAACCAATTATTACTTTCTCATTAATATTTAACAGATTTAATGGTTTAATCTGGGGAAGCTTATCTTTTAGTGACCCAGCCAATAATTGCACCCGCAAAAATTGCCGCAATCAAATAAACTAAATCATTTTGTGGAACTTTTCCGCTTACGATTGCAAACAAAGCAATCGGAATCATTGCCGCAACAAGACCAAGCATGGATAAAAAACCAAGCGCACCTAAATGCCTTATAATGGGGCGGTTTATATTCATATTGCGCATCCTTACCAATAAATTGGTTACATCTGTTCCAAAATGGAAACCTGCAAAAGATTACGCAAAATTCGCGCCGAAATTATATATTTAATTTCGCGCGCAACCAATCGCGTGAATTTTGTGCAACTTCGAATGCAGAGCGAATTTGCGCCTCACCCGGCATTTGCGGTTCAATATGAGTTGCCGCATCAATTGCCTGTTTAAACGCAATCTCCGCCGCGCCAATTTGACCAGAGCGTAAATAAGCCCACGCCTCTATCAAAGATGGTGACATCGGATCACGCGCCAATAGCGTGAAAAACGGCTCATCACTTTGGGCTTTTTGATAGGCGTCAAATTCACTTGGCTCTAGTTTGTTGTTCATGTTTTGCCTCTTTGATTACTTATCAAAAACACTATACCTATTGCAAAATTTGTTCAATAGTTTTGGGATTAAAATGGCTGATTTTGAATTAGAAACACAATTAATAAAATCAAAAGGCTTGAAATATATTTGCGGTATTGATGAAGCGGGCCGTGGCCCTTGGGCGGGCCCAGTTGTGGCAGCAGCAGTAATTCTAAATCCCGATAAAATACCAAACGGATTGAATGATTCAAAAAAACTTAGTGAAGCGAAGCGAAATCAATTATTCGAAGAAATTAAACAAAACGCAATCGATTATAATATCTCATTCATTGATAGTGAAATAATTGATAATATCAATATTTTACAAGCAACATTTAAAGCAATGTCGCAAGCAGCATTATCACTTAAAACTAAACCAAAATTCCTTCTTATTGATGGCAATCGCGATCCAAAAATTGGAATTGAATCCCAAACAATTATAAAAGGTGACAGTAAATCATTTTCAATTGCCGCCGCGTCCATTTTGGCAAAAGTCGCACGTGATAAATATATGGAAGAAATGGACAAAAAATTCCCACAATATGGCTTTGCCAAACATAAAGGCTATGGCGTTGCGGCGCATCATCAGGCAATAATAAAACACGGCCCATGCCCAATCCACCGCATGAGTTTTAAACCTTTGAAGGAATTAACAACTAATAATTTTTAAGTTTAAAAAAATTCATTCCACAATTTTGCTTTTAATATGGTAATTTTTGTCGTATTTTCTTGAAATGGCAAATTCAACTAATATTATTGACTTAATCGGCAACACCCCCCTTATCCGCCTTAATGCGGCAAGTGATGCAACGGGTTGCGATATTTATGGAAAATGCGAATTTCTTAATCCTGGTCAATCTGTAAAAGACCGCGCGGCATTATGGATTATTCGCGATGGTGAAAAATCTGGCGCTTTAAAACCCGGTGGCACAATTGTTGAAGGAACCGCAGGGAATACAGGTATTGGCCTTGCCATGGTTGCCAATGCGCTTGGCTATAAATGCAAAATCGTAATACCACGCACCCAATCAGAAGAAAAGAAACAGGCAATACGCCTAATGGGCGCCGAACTTATCGAAGTTGATGCAGCGCCATATTCAAACCCAAATAATTATGTTCGCTATTCAGGCAGACTTGCCGAAGAAACAGGTGCTTTTTGGGCAAATCAATTTGACAATATTGCCAATGCACGTGCCCATATTGAATCAACTGGCCCTGAAATTTGGGAACAAACCGATGGCAAGATTGATGGCTTCATTTGTGCAATCGGCTCTGGCGGAACATTGGGCGGAATTTCAGAATTTTTGAAATCAAAAAACCCAAATATCAAAATCGGCCTTGCCGACCCAATGGGCGCGGCGCTTTATGAATATTATAAAAATGGCGAATTAAAATCAGAAGGAACATCAATCACCGAAGGAATTGGTCAAGGGCGCATCACAAAAAATATTGAAGGCTTTAAACCCGATTATGCATTTCAGATTTCTGATGAAGAATGGCTTCCGGTGATATTTGATTTGGTAAAGAATGAAGGCTTGGTGATGGGTGGTTCAACGGGTGTTAATATTGTTGGTGCAATGAAATTAGCACGCGAACTTGGCCCTGGGCATAAGATTGTTACTATACTTTGCGATTATGGCCACCGATATGCAAGCAAGATTTTCAATAAAGACTTTCTTATTGAAAAGGGATTGCCTGTTCCAGGCTGGATTTAATTAAATCTATTGGTTAATATCAAGGCGCCAGACATCTACACCAATAGCAAATAATCTTGTTTTTTTGCCGTCTTTAATAATACGTATTTTATTAATTGCTTGACCTAAATTATTTGCACGCCATGTTTTTCCACCGTCCGTGGTTTCAAAACCACCCGTACGTGTCCCAACAAAGCCAAGCTTTTCATTTACAAAACCCACACCAAATTCACGCGCCATTTTATTATCAACTAGATTTTGCTCTTTCCAAGATTTGCCACCATCATTTGTCTTGATTATTCGTTGAATTGTTTTTGATTTATCTTCATCATAAGATTGAATTGTTGCATATCCAACTTTTTTAGAAGCGAAATTCATCTTCCACGAATTTTCAAAAGCACGACCTGATTTATAAACAGGAACCCAATTTTTACCGCCATCAATAGTTCTTAAAATTTGCGCTTCACCTTTACTCATTGTTGATGAAGTTGAGGAACAAAGAAAGCCGACATTCTCATCAAAGAAGAATACATCAAAAATCATGCCTGCGACATGGCTTAAATCTTGTACATGCCAATTATTTCCACCATCAATAGATTTAAGCAAGGCCGCCGGCCCGCCTACTCTTCCCGCGGCATGAATTATCGGATTGTCAATTAAATTACCTTGGTAAATTGTTTTTCTGTGTAAGATATGAATTCCACATATACCTTTTACAATTCCAATATTTTGTGCCTCAACGACCTTCCAACTTTTACCGCCGTCATCAGTACGATAAAGTGGATTTGAATCAGTCACACCGGGATAATATTCGGTTCCCACATTTCCGATAAACCCAATATTTTCATCAACGAATCCAAGCGCCCGAATAAAAGTTCCTGCTTTGTGGTTCACCAATAACCAATTATCACCACCATCAATGGTTTTATATAATTTCCCTTCACCATTACCGTACCAGCCAATATTATGATTTATAAAATAAATATCGTCCTGCTTACCTTTATAAGGAATTGTATTTAATTTCTGCCACTGTAATGTATCAGCCTTCTGCCCGTTATTTACTTGACTAGTTTCAATCACAAGTGGTGCAGATAATAGAGAGAAAGAAAATTGACGCCTATTTATAGTCATAAACAAATCCTATATTTATATAGGTAATTGAATGCACATATTTTAAATATTATTCAATAATTATTTATGCATTGGCAAATATTTTATCAAACATTCCAAATTTGAAAATATTTTTTTGTTTTTTCTGCTTTCTTTGCGCCAAAATATTTGCAAGTTCTTCTTCCCATTCAGGCTCTATATGCTTGCCAACACGATTATATAATGGCTCTAAAACCTTATCACCCAAGAGTGCAACTTCCATTACGCGGTTTAAGCAACGAATATAATCGCCATCAATTGGGTTTTCTTGCGGTTTTAATAATTCTTGCCAGCGCCAAAAAAGCGTTTCGAATGCATCAACGAAATTTGGTTTTCCAATGTTTTTTTCCAAAATCGTAAAGGCAGTTTTTGCGGCATCATAATTTCGCATAAAGCGCCTGTGATGGGTTATATTAAGCAAAAATTCGCAATATTTATGTGCGCGCCGCCAATTATTACAAAGCCCGATTAACACGCCCGATAATTCATAATCATCAATACCAGAATTCATTAAACGCTCTAGTAAAACTAGATTGCTTCGATATGGTCTTACGCCATTTGAAAACGCAATTGCCAAGGCATGAATATCATCTTTCGCGCTTGGTGAAATAAGGCGCAGCTTTATTTCATGCGCCTCTGAACGTGTTAATCGCCCACCCCATTGCAATTTATCATTTATCTTTGCAAGATTTAATACGACCCGCTTTGCCATTTAACCCCGTCTTTTTGCGATTGTTTATCACATAAGGGTTTTGAAAAAGTGAATCTATTTCAAATATTTGGCATGAAAACGCAAATGATCTTCGATAAAGGTTGCGATGAAATAATATGAATGATCATAGCCTTCTTGCATCCTTATTTCGGCTTTTTGACCACTCATAAGCAATGCATTCTCAAATAATTGGGTTTTCAATTGGTTTTCAAGGAAATTATCCGCGCTTCCTTGGTCAATTAAGCATGGAATTAATTCAGCCCCATCCTCAAGCAAGGCGCAGGCATCATATTCACGCCATAAAACTTGATTTGAACCCAAATATCCTGCCAAGGCCTTTTGCCCCCATGGGCAATTGATTGGCGAAACAATTGGTGCAAATGCCGAAACCGATTTGAACATATCAGGGTTTCTAAGCGCAATCGTAAGCGCGCCATGCCCACCCATTGAATGCCCAGTAATTGCAACTTTTTCCATATCAACAGGTAAATTCGCGCCAACTACTTCCATCAATTCCTTTTCAATATAGGATTCCATGCGATAATTTTTTGCCCAAGGCTCTTCAGTTGCATCAACATAAAAACCCGCCCCAAGGCCAAAATCATAGGCTTTATCTGCATCATCTGGAACGTCATCACCGCGCGGTGAAGTGTCTGGGGCAATGAAGATCAAACCAAGTTCTGCACAAACACGCTGCGCACCAGCTTTCACAGTTACATTTTCTTCGGTGCAAGTAAGGCCAGAAAGATAAATCACAACAGGGGCATTTTTCGCGCCATCGGGAACAAAGGCCGCGAAACGCATTTTAGTTTTAGTCTCAACACTCTCATGCGCATAAACATATTGAGTTCCACCAAACATCTTATTTTGCGAAATTATTTCAAGCGTCATTTGCCCCACCATTGATATTAAGAATCAAACTTAAAAACACACACCCAAAAAGTCAAATAAAAACAAAGCCATCAACCGCAAAATATTAGGATTTGTTAGTAATTAGCGCAATAAAATTCTCATCATTTATAATTATTTTATTCGCTATAGAAAGCAATAATTATACAAGATTATACCTCATAAATATGATACAAAAGCCAAATGACGCACTTTTTTAGGATTATAATTTTAGTTACAGGAATTTGTTTCCTTGCGGGCTTTTCAAAAAAGCCGAATATTGACGCACCACAAGTCACAGAGATTAAAATTATTGGCGTTGATTTTGAAATTATGGAACCCTCAATTTCATGCGATGGCAAGACATTATATTTCAATAACACCAATAAAAAACCCGATGAAACCGATATTTTTTACGCCAATAAAATAAGCGACAATGTCTTCAAACTTATGGGGCGCGTGCCATATATTAATCAAAAATGCCTTGATGGTGTTCCATCTATTGATTGCAATGGTAATTTATATTTTATTTCAACGCGCACATATTTTGAAAATTTCGAAACTATATATCGAATTAATGATAAGCACCAAAGGGAAATCATAAGTGGATTATCAAAGAAAAATAAGGGTGATTTGATTTTTGATTTCGAAGTTTCACGCAATGGCGAATATATTATTGGCGCCGATGGGGTTTTCAATTTTCTGCCTATGCCATTGGCATCCGACCTATTTATCGCGCAAAAAAATGGACAAGGTTTCAAGCGCCTAGCAAATAGTTCAGACATAATGAAAAATATAAATAGTAATGAACTTGAATATGCCCCAAGCATGTCAATGGACATGCTAATGCTTTGTTTTACGCGGGCGCATATTTCATTATTCAAAAATAATTTCAAACTTATGTGCGCCAAAAGACTAAATATCAACGAAGCATTTGGCACACCCGAAACCATATTAAGCTCAAATGAATGGCTAGAAGCCCCATCAATCACAAATGATGGCAAAGAAATCTATTTCCACAAACAATCAGGCAAATTTGATAAGATTTTTAAGGTTAGAATTAGGTGATTTATTTAGACATAAATAACAATTTAATCTTGTACAAAAAATTACTGCCCCATTTAGGGGCAGCAACATACTTAAAACGTAACCACGCTTCTAATACTTTTCCCCTCATGCATTAAGTCAAATGCATCATTGATTTTATCCAATGGCATTACATGGGTAATCAAATCATCGATGTTGATTTTGCCTTCCATATACCAATCAACAATTTTTGGCACATCTGTGCGTCCGCGTGCGCCGCCGAAGGCGGAGCCTTTCCAGACGCGGCCGGTGACCAATTGGAATGGGCGGGTGGCGATTTCTTTGCCTGCTTCGGCAACGCCGATAATGATAGATTCGCCCCAACCGCGATGGCAGCATTCAAGCGCTTGGCGCATTACGTCGGTGTTACCTGTTGCGTCAAAGCTGAAATCTGCGCCGCCGCCTGTTAGGTCTTGGATTGCTTGCACAACTTTATCATTGCCGATTTCTTTTGGGTTGATGAAATGCGTCATGCCGAATTTTTTTGCCATTTCTTGCTTGGCAGGGTTAATATCAACGCCAATGATTTTATCGGCGCCAACCATGCGCGCGCCCTGAATAACGTTCAAACCAATGCCGCCAAGACCGAATACAACAACATTCGCACCCGGCCAAACTTTGGCAGTATAAATAACCGCACCAATACCAGTGGTTACGCCGCAACCAATATAGCAGATTTTATCAAATGGCGCATCTTCACGAACTTTTGCAACCGCGATTTCAGGTAAAACTGTGAAATTAGAGAAAGTTGAACAGCCCATATAATGGAAAACCTCTTGCCCCTGACAGCTAAAGCGGCTTGTGCCATCAGGCATAAGCCCCTGCCCCTGTGTGCCACGAATGGCGGTGCAAAGGTTTGAGCGTTGGCTAAGGCAGGTTTTACAACCACGACATTCAGGTGTGTAAAGCGGGATTACGTGATCGCCTTCTTTAACGCTTGTAACGCCTTTACCGACTGCGCGAACAATACCTGCACCCTCATGGCCCAAAATTGCGGGG
>CAZKYS010000027.1:0-22696 GCA_964557085.1 uncultured Caulobacteraceae bacterium | reverse complement strand
GACAGCCGTATCCCAGTTATGGGGGAGGCAACACGTGGCCGTGCCATATTGGTTGGCGATAAAACCGATGCCCCAAGTCTTGAGCATTTAAATATTCCCGCTTTAATCCAAGCAAATGAACGTGTCCTTACGTCTGGTGATGATGGAATCATTCCACGTGGTGTTGCAATTGGACAGGCCGCAATTGGGCCTGATGGCAAATGGCGGGTTAAACTTGCAATTAATTCTGGCGCGATTGATTATGTAAAATTAATTGCCCCAAATTATATTCCATCACCAAGTGATAAAACCAATGGCTATGTGATTGGTCAGGGAATGGCACCAAATGCTAATGCCCCTTTAAATGCACCTAATGCGGGTGGAGCAATTCTTCCACTTGATGCGGGCGCTGCGACAATTCCAAGTGCGCAAACACCGCAAGCCATCGCACAAGCCCAAGAATTGCGAAAATTAAAGGCTGAGCTTGATAATGCCAAGAAAAAGCAAGGCGCAAGTAATTCGGCAACCAATAATCAAACTGGAAACGTCTTAAGCGCAAAACCACCCGAAGGATTTAAAGTAAAAGTAATTGATAATAATGTTGAACAGAAAAGCGAAACAGGTCAAAATGAGGCTCCTAAAACTGCCAATCCTGAAAATGTTCAACAATAGAAAATTACAAAACACATGCTTAATTGGGGTTCGCTATGATTGATAGTGCAATCGAACTTCCTAAAATTAATTATCGCCAATTATTGTTTTGTGCGTTTTTGGTCATTGCGATTAGCATTCTAAACCTTGCACAATTTGGCAATATATTGGGCACATATATTTGGCCTTTTGCGCTTGTTTGGTTTTTACCTAACATAAGCAAATATGGTTTTAACGCATATATTGCGCTTTTCCTTTTCTTATTGGGCTTGGTTCAGGATTTGATTCTTGGGCAAAAAATTGGAATTTTTGGTGCGGTAAATGTTGCATCTTATGGGATGTTGGCGGGCTTGTTTTCATTTTTGCCACTAAATTTCAAAAGCAATATCGTTGATATATTTGCATCAACATTATGTTTTACGGCATCAATGATTGTTGTGGGATTATTGGTTTCCGATGTTCCAAATCTCACTGGCTTGATTTTACCTTTGGTTTTAACTGTTCTAATTGGTATTTTCGCTGCACCATATCTTGAAATTAAAGAGGTGCGCCAATGAGTGATAATGAATCCCTCTTTAATCGCAGAACTTTCTTTCTTTCGGCAATGGGTGGATTGGGTTTTGGCGCGCTTGGCCTTAGAATGGCAAAGCTACAAATATTTGAAAATAGTGAATTTCGATTAGAAGCAGCGCAAAACCAATTTAATTTTACAATCATACCCGCTTCGCGCGGCCCAATCTATGATAGGTTTGGTATTCCGATTGCGGTAAATCGTCGTGATTTTCGTGTAATGGTTGTTCGTGATGAATTTGAAGATAGCAAGCAATTATTTAAAACAATTGATGAATTATCAAGCTATTTCAACGTTCCTTATGAAAAAGTTGAACAAACTAAAAAGGATATAAAAACTGCGCCGCGTTATTTACCCGCCCAAATTGTAAGTAATCTATCTTGGGAACAATATTCGCAAATAAGCCTTTTTAAAGCGCAATATCCCGGTGTTTATCCTGAAATGGGTGAAAGCCGAAACTATCCTTTGGGTGAAAGTTTCGCACATATTGTTGGTTATGTATCAAAAGCCAATGATGCAGAAACAAAAATTGATAAGGATGCCAAGCATCCCGCAATACGTGTTGGGAAAGAAGGCCTTGAGAAAACCCAAGAAGCAAATTTAAAAGGCAAACACGGCGCACGTAAATTAGAGGTGGATGCGCATGGTAAAATTGTTCGCGAAATTCCTGATCCAGCATTAAACCCAATATCAGGTGAACCGATTGTTTTAACCATAGATGCCGAAATGCAGCAATTAGCCTATGAACAATTAAAAGGTGAAGCTGGCGCAATTGTACTAATGGATGTTCAAACTGGCGAAATATTGGCGATGGTTTCATCGCCATCTTATGACCCTAATAAGTTTGTTGATGGAATTTCTGGTCCTGATTACAAGGCGTATCTCGATAATGAACGGCACCCGCTTTATCATAAGGCTGTGCGTGGTAATTATCCCGCGGGCTCAACATTTAAAACATTAATGTCGGTTGCCGCCTTGGAAGCTGGTGTAATTCGCGAAGATGAGCATATAAATTGCCCTGGTTTCATTTATATTGGTGGTAATCGCTTTCACTGCGATGCGCGCCGTGGACATGGTTCTGTAAATTTACATTATGCAATTAAAGCATCATGTGACGTTTATTTTTATGAAGTTGGTCGCAGGTTGGGCGCCGATAGAATTGCACAAATGGCACGCCGCTTTGGCCTTGATAAAGCATTTGATATTGGAATACCAAGTGTTTCAAAAGCACATATTCCTGATCCTGCATGGAAACAAAAAGTATTTAAACAACCATGGCACATTACCGATACAATCAATATGTCGATTGGGCAGGGGCTTGTGGGTGTTACACCGCTTCAATTGGCGGTTTTGGCAACCCGTCTTGGTTCTTTTGGAAAAGAAATTGATCCCAGTATTATAAGGCCAAAAAATGGAATTGCACGTCGAGATTGGCCATCTATGAACATAAATCCTGACCATATGAAAGCCGTTCATTCGGGAATGGTTGGCGTTACTAGTGAACCTGGTGGAACGGCAAATACACCTTTTGGTATTGAAGGTATGAAGATTGCGGGAAAAACTGGCACGGCACAAGTAAGGCGTATTACAATGGCAGAACGTGCAGGCGGTGTACGTTCAAATGCAAGTCTTGAATGGAAATTGCGTGACCATGGCCTCTTTATATGTTTTGGTCCAGCTGATAATCCAAAATATGCTTGTTCAGTGATTGTTGAACACGGTGGCGGCGGCGCAAGGGCAGCAGCGCCAAGGGCGCGCGAAATGATGAAAGCGGTTATTTTAAAAGACCCTTCAAGCATGAAAGCCTATAATCCATGGGAAAATATTGCCAAAAAAGATGGAAGTGAGAATGGCTAATGGTGCTTAATTTACTCGACATCACAAAGAATGAAGGCGTTAATTCAATAGGCGGCAAGCTTAAGCGCATTGAATGGGGAATGGTTTTACTTGTTTCTTTATTGGCGGCTTTTGGAACATTGCTTTTATATGGTGCCGCAGGTGGTAATTGGATGCCATGGGCTTTTCCGCATATTGTTCGGTTTTGCATTTTTATATGTATGATGATTGTGGTTGCTATGATTGATATCAGGTTTTGGTATAATCTTGCATATCCTGCTTATGCCATTGCTTTTTTGCTTGTAATTGCAGTTGATTTATTTGGCCACACAGCACTTGGGGCGCAAAGGTGGATTGCAATTGGCCCAATAAGGATACAACCATCAGAATTTATGAAAATCTCGGTGGTTTTGGCGCTTGCACGTTATTATCAGGATTTGACCATAAAAAATACGGGGCCGTTGAAATACCATATTGTTCCAATTATTATTGCACTTGCACCCGCATTATTAATTATGAAACAACCAGACTTGGGAACAGGGTCAACCGTTGCTTTGGTTGGCGCTTTTATGGTTTTTCTTGCGGGGATTTACTGGCGTTGGATTATTGGGGCAATAGTTGGCGCAACCTCTTTATTTATAATAGCTTATGATTTTGTTCTTCATGATTTCCAAAAAAAGCGAATTACAACATTTTTAAACCCTGAACTTGATAGAATGGGGCAGGGTTATCAGATAACTCAGTCTAAAATTGCTATTGGATCTGGCGGTTTTTTTGGTGTGGGCTATATGAACGGCACACAAAGCCAATTGGACTTCCTTCCAGAGCGGCAAACAGATTTTGTTTTTGCAATGCTTTTGGAAGAGTTTGGAATGATGGGCGGCATTTTCGCGCTTGTTTTATTTTTTGCCATTATGGCAATGGGGCTTTTAATTGCCCGTTCATCACGCCACTTTTTTGGTAAAATGTTGGCGGGTGGCATTACGATTCTTTTGTTCATTTATGTAAGTATTAATGCGGCAATGGTGATGGGGCTGTTCCCAGTTGTTGGTATGCCAATGCCATTTTTAAGTCATGGTGGTTCGGTTATGCTTTCGGTTTTATTTGCGCTTGGCTTGGTGCAAAATGTAAAAGTTCATCGTGATAAAATCATGCATACTGGTTTCCAATCAGGAAAATAAAAAAGCCCCCAAACATAAATTTGGGGGCCTCTGAGGATATGTTAAATCCTATTTTTTGTTGTTTACAGCAATATAAGCAATAACATCGCGGCGATTTTTTTCGTTTGGAATGCCAGCGAAAGCCATTTTATTGCCAGCAATAAAGCCTTTTGGATCTTTCAAATAAGCATCAATAGTTGCAACATCCCAAGTTTTGCCAGCAGCTTTCATAGCATCAGAGTAAGTAAAGCCTGCTTCTGTGCCAGATTTACGACCAACAAGGCCATTCATATTTGGGCCAACTTTATTGCCTTCTGATGCAACGATTGAATGGCATGCTTTGCATAATGCAAATTGTTTTTTACCATTTGCCAAATCTGCATCTTTGTATGGTGCAGGTAATTTTGCCAAAGCTGCTTTGTCTTCATCACTAATCGCATCGCTTGCAGCAGGTGTTGCCGCAACTTCATTTGCAACGCTATTAGTTGACGCAGTATCAGCCGCAGGTGTGCTTGCTGCTTCTGTCATTGCTTCTGGTGCTTTTGCTTCTTCTTTTTTTGAACAAGCTGAAAGACCGATTAAGATTAAAGTTGCAATTGCAAGTAATGGCAAATTATTGAATTTTGTTCGCATAAAAACTCCTCCAAGGCCAAAAAATATTTGGCGTAACATGCTTCACAATTCATAAATTATGAAAGTGATTAATATGCAATAAAACTTATATTAAAAAGGCACAATACAAAATTTGTAGGTTACAGGCGCGTCACAAGCGCGCGCCCTATTGCATTTAAATTGTAATTCAATCTTATTTTGTCTATATTTTTCATAGATTGTGGGGAAAAATGTCTGCTTTAATATTTGAAAAAAATGGTGAAATTGGAATTATTAGATTTAATCGCCCAGATAGCATGAATGCTATTGGCCTTACTGGTGATGGCGCTGTTTTTGAAGATATTTGCAACGAAATCAACAATGATAAAACCCTAAGAGTAGTAATAATTACGGGGCAGGGGCGTGCTTTTTCCGCCGGAGGTGATATTAAAAGTATGCGCGACAAAACTGGAATATTTTCAGGGTCAGCGTATGAAATTGCACAAAATTATAAGACCGAAGTTCGTAAAATGGTGAATGGGATTTGGAATATCGAATTACCATTAATTGCGGCGATTAACGGTCCTGCCGTAGGCCTCGGTTGCGATGTTGCATCAATGGCGGATATTAGAATCGCATCAAAAAATGCAAAATTTGGCCTTAGTTTTTTGAAAATTGGCCTGATTCCGGGCGATGGTGGCGCATGGCTTGCACCGCGCGCCTTCGGATTTTCTAATGCCTCAAGATTATTATATAGTGGCGAGATAATTGATGCACAAAAAGCATTTGATTGGGGTTATATAAGTGAAATTACCGAAGCTGATGAATTAGAGGATGCAGCTTTTGGCCTTGCCCAAACAATTGCCAAACAACCGCCGCAAGCATTACGTTTTACAAAATCATTATTACGCCAAGGCATGAAGCTTGATTTTGAAGCAATTCTTGAAATGTCCGCAGATATTCAAGGAATGTTACATCATACCCAAGACCATGTAGAGGGCATAAAAGCAATAATTGAAAAGCGCGAGCCAAGTTTCAAAGGTTGCTAAGCGTCATTTTGCCAAAAATATTGGCAAAAATAGCGAAAATTGTGTCAATTAGACTACACTTTCTTAAAAATATGAATTTTTAGAAAGATATACCACCCAATCGCCTTGAAAAAGTGCATCATTTGCCCCCAAATAGTGACAAAGCGCCGCAGTATATTGGGCGCTTTAATGGTAGTTAGCTTTGAAAATAATTCCAAAGCATAACAATAAGGGGAATTTTTATGAAAGTATCAGCCCGCGCTCTTTTAATAGGGCTTGGAATTGCGTCAATCTCTGCAATCGCAAATGCACAAACGGCGCCAAAAGATTCAGAAACAATCGTAGTAACTGGAACACGCGTTGGACAGCGTTCGGCACTAAACACTGCTGCACCAGTTGACGTTGTAAGTGCACAACAATTAACACAATCAGGCACATCTGAATTAAATCAAGCATTATCAGTTGCTTTGCCATCTTTAAACTTCCCACGCCCTGGTCTTGCAGATGGTACGGATTCAATCCGCCCTGCTACTTTGCGTGGTCTTGCACCTGACCAAACATTGGTTTTGGTAAATTCAAAACGTCGCCATTCGGCATCATTGGTTAACGTAAATGGTACTGTTGGTCGTGGTTCTGCTGCGGTTGATATGAATACTATCCCAGCGGGCGTTATTCGCTCTGTCGAGGTTTTACGTGACGGTGCATCTGCACAATATGGTTCTGACGCTATCGCAGGCGTTGTAAACGTTCGTCTTAAAGAATCAAATACTGGTGGTGGTTTCACTGTTTCTTATGGTGAGCGTATAACTGATGTGGAAACTTTGGTTGACGTACCAAGAACTTTAAGTGGTGCCGTAGCTGTTAACCCAAATTGGAGTGTTGCAGATAAAGCAAATTACAACCGCCATGATGGCGAAACCTTAAATATTTCTGCGTGGGCAGGTCTACCTATATTTAAAAATGGCTATTTCACTGTTGCAGGTGAATATTTGAACCAAAAGAAAACTGTTCGTACTGCGCCAGATTGGCGTCAACAATATGCTTTAGTTGGTGGCAATTTTGATCCACGCGAAGCAACATTTGATCGTTATAATGCATGGTATGGTGAACCAAATATCGAGCAATTAACTTTGTTTGCAAACTTTGGAACAAAATTAGATAATGGCCTTGATTATTATGGCTGGGCTTCCTTCCAAAGCCGTTTTGCAGAATCTGCAGGTTTCTTCCGTCGTTCAGCAGATACACAAAATAGAAATGTTGTTGAAATTTACCCTGATGGTTATTTGCCGTTAATCGCGCCGCAAGTTGACGACTTCTCATTTGGTCAAGGCGTTAAATGGAAAGCTGGCGAATGGGATATGGATTTGTCACTTGTTGGCGGGTATAACCGTATGGAATTCACCATTGAAAATACTTTGAACCGTTCATTCGGCGTGAATTCACAAACACAGTATGATGCAGGTGGTTTCGATTATAAACAAGCTGTTCTAAACCTTTCAGCTGACCGTACATATGATGTTGGCCTTGCCAAACCGCTTAATTTTGCTGTTGGCTTAGAGGCGCGCCGTGAAGGTTATTCAATCTTTGCAGGTGAATATGAATCATGGGCAAATGGTGGCGTTTTATTAGGTGGTTCGGCTACTGCTTCTGGTGCACAAGTTTTCCCAGGCTTCCGCCCAGCAAATGAAGTTAGCCCGAATAGAAATTCTTATTCTGCTTATGTTGATTTAGAGGCAAATATTACCGATAATTTCCTTGTTTCTGGTGCGGTTCGTGCCGAAAATTATGACGATTTCGGAAGCACTGTAACTGGAAAATTAGGTGCACGTTGGGATATTAATGACAATTTTGCGCTTCGTGGCTCTGTGCAAAATGGCTTTAGAGCGCCTTCTTTGCAACAGATTGGTTATACGTCTACTGCAACTAACTTCATTGGCGGTGTAGCGTATGACATTACTACTTTCACACCAGATAGTTCAGTTGCGCAAGCATTAGGTGCGAAACCTCTTGAACCAGAAAAATCACAAAACTATGCAATTGGTTCTGTTATACGTTTTGGTAAGTTTAACGTTACTGTTGATGCTTATCAAATAAATATTGATAATCGTATTGTGCTTTCTGAAAACCTTACGCAATCTCAAGTCCGTAGATTTTTGGGAAACAATGGGTTTCCTGGAATAGCTGGTGGTCGTTTCTTCATCAATGGTGTTGATACTGAAACAAAAGGTCTGGATGTAATTGCAAATTACAAAGTGACAACTGATGGCTTTGGTAAATTTAATTTCACCCTTGGTGCAAACTTTAATGATACTAAAGTTACAAGAGTGCCTTATATTCCATTGCTTGCAACATTACCTTTGATTACTGGTGAGACTGCAATTCCTGCGGATGGTTTGTTTGCACGTGTAAACAAATTAACGTTTGAAAAAGGCACACCAAAAGACAAATACACCTTCTCTACTGATTGGTCTTTAAGTCGTTATGGCATTACTTTCCGTGCAACACGCTATGGTGAAGTGTTGACACCTGGTTCAACTGGTGTTGCTGGAACTTCTGGTGCCGACCTTATCCTTGAACCAAAAATCCTTTTGGATTTAGAGGGTCGTGTTCAACTTACACCTAAAGTAAAAATGGCAATTGGTGCAGATAATATCACTGACCAATATCCAACAAAAACACCATTTTTGCTGAATGGAACTTCAAACACACCATATTCTAACTACTCACCATTTGGTCGTTCAGGTCGTTATGTTTATGGCAAAATCACTTATGAATTCTAGTTTTTAGAAACATAAAAAGAGAAGGCGCCCAATGGGCGCCTTTTTTTTCGACATTAAAAAAACGCAAATTAATATTTTAACAAATTAATTTTTGCAAAGAACGTCCGCTAATCTATAATCGCCTACGATATTGGTTGAACCATAGCCAATTGCGCTACCCTTGCCTTGTGCATGGCAAAAACTATGGGCATCCAATAGATTATTTTTATATCCATTTATAAACCCTGGAAAATAAGTGGTGCTAACGCCAGAAACTGCGCGACCTTGATAGTTTGATGGTGGGTTTGGATTGTAACCATTGTTATAACCATTATTATAGCCGTTGTTATAATTATTGTTATAATTATTTCCACCACCAACAAATCTAACAGAGCTAATTTTTCGGTGCATACTTCCAAGTGCGCGGTTTTCACCATTCATAACCATACATTTACGATAATATGGATCCTCACAAACTTCCCAATTGCCTTGGGCAATAAGCGATTTAGTTTTATCATTGAAATCCATAGCGGTTAAATCAATTACATCTTCAGTAATGAATTTTTTTTCGCCTTGCAAATCTCTATCGCTGAATAATGTAATGAAAGGTTTGCTGCCTTTGTTCTCGCGCCAACCTTGTGCATTTGCGGTTTGCGCACTTATTATTAAGGCTGAAACGACACTGAAAGATAATAACATTAGTTTTTTGTTTTTCATCTCACTCTCCCTTTTCTAATGTTTATGGCACTTTTTACATGAATAGCAAATGATTAATTTATTCAGCTTCGTTCATATTAATTGTTGTTAGTTTTTATATAATCTCTAATATTGAATATTGAATATTGATTTTGTAAGGAAGAGAAAATGGTTTGTGCGTGCCATAATATTAAGGAAAAATCCCTATCAAGGCGCGATATTGCAATTGGCCTTGCTACTGGTTCGCTTGCGCTTGTTGCAGGTTGTGAAACGAATTCTGAAACTGGCCGTTCGCAACTTGCTTTTATACCAGATGGACAATTAGCATCACTTTCCCTTTCGGCATGGAATGATGTGAAGGCCAAAACCAAAATATCAACTGACGCAAATGCACGTAATCGTGTTGCTTCAATTGGCGGGAAAATTGCAAAAGTTGTAAATATTCCAAGTGCTACATGGGAATATGAAGTTTTTGATACGCCTGAAATAAATGCTTTTGTATTACCAGGTGGCAAAGTTGGGGTTTACCGTGGTCTTTTAGATTTAGTGCAAAATGATGCCCAACTTGCTTGCGTTCTGGGTCATGAAACAGGCCATGTAACGGGGCGCCACGCCAGTGAACGCATGTCACAAGGCGTTGTAGCGCAATTAAGTTTGAGTGCGGCACAAATAGGGGCATCAAAAGTTGCAATAAGCCCAGAAGCACAAAAAGATTTGGTTACTGCGCTTGGGCTTGGTGTTCAATATGGCGTCATAATGCCATTTTCCCGCAATCAGGAAACAGAAGCAGATATACTTGGGCTTCACTATATGAAGAATGCTGGTTATGACCCGCGTGAATCTATAAAATTATGGGAAATAATGGCGGCGGCACAAAAAACACGTATTCCAGAATTTCTTTCAACCCACCCAAGTGAGGAAACAAGAATTGCCCGCCTAAAAGCCGAATTGGTAAAAATGGGCTATCAAGTTTAGTATTAATGTAATTATTTTATGATATTTTATGGGCATGAATGAAACAATGCCCAAAAAAGAAATCATTATAAGCACATATATACCGCAATTCATGCGATACGTTATAAGTTCTGTTGCATTAATAGTTGTTTGTATCGCGGGTTGGGAGTTTTTTAAGGCCGCCCTTGATTTTTCCGTGTTTTCGTTATTCTTTTGTCTTCTGACTGGCACTGGCGTATTTATTGGCGCGAAGCTTATGTATGCCATTTTGTTGTCATTCAATGAAGAATGGAAAATAAAACGCAAAATCATTGAAATTACTGCCACACGTGGTGAAAATGTTCAAAAACGCGAAATTTTAAGTTCGAACATAAATGGCTATAATTTATTGGCACGAAGCTCCGAAAGTGGGCCTGATACTTATGTGCTTGAATTACATGATTATAATGGAAATAAATATATTTCCCCACATTTCAGTGAACGTAATGATGCCCAATACGCAATAGACCTTTTTTTTTCTAAGTCTTAGTTTTATAAAATTCCATATACCAATCACAAAATGCCTTTACGCCATCTTTATATGAAGTTGATGGGGTTGCGCCAACCAAAGCATTACATAGCGTAGTATCAGCGCTTGTTGCGCTTACATCGCCAGTTTGGATTGGTAATTCATTACGAATTGCCTTTTTGCCAAGGCAATTTTCAATTTGGACAATGAAATCATTTAATAAAATCGGCTCACCACGGCCAATATTAACAAGGCGCCAAGGTGCAGCAGGACTTATTGAATCAGTATCACAAATTTTAACGCCGGTTTGTGGGATTTTTTCTATTAAAGCGCATACAATATTGGAAAGATCTTCAACATAAGTGAAATCACGCACCATATTGCCGCCATTATAAACATCAATTGGTTTGTCTTCGATGATGTTTTTTACAAATTTAAACAAAGCCATATCAGGGCGCCCCCACGGGCCATAGACAGTGAAAAACCTAAAGGCCGTAACGGGAATTTTATGCGCATAGGAATAGGCATGAAGCATCGCTTCACCCGCGCGTTTGGTTGCCGCATAAATTGTAAGCGGTGTATCTGCCTTGTCATTTTCAGCAAATGGCATTTTCTTATTCGCGCCATATGCAGATGAAGTTGACGAAAACAATATATGTTTCACATTATTTTCGCGCGCAGCTTCCATAACATTAAAAGTGCCAATGACATTGGCATCAATATATGCGCGTGGATTTTCAAGGCTGTAACGAACGCCAGCTTGCGCGGCAAGGTGGATAATAATGTCAGGCTTAAAATTTCTTGCTTCGTTTATGAAGATATTATCATCCTCAAGTTTGGCAATTTTTTCAATAAAATTAGAATTCTGTTTTAGTATCACATGGCGTGCTTTTTTAAGCTCAACATCGTAATAATCATTAAAACTATCAAAACCTAAAACTTCATGGCCTTGTGAAAGAAGGATTTTAGACACATAAAATCCGATGAAGCCTGCGCTTCCCGTGACAATTATTCTCATTTTATTTTTCCGAAATTGGGAATAGTTTTGCGCTTTGAAAAACTAATTATCAAGGCAAATTTCATTGGCTTATAAAATTAACTGTATAATTGCCTACATTTGCGGTGTAAAATCATGCTTGAAACGCTTGTTATACAAAAAGAAATGGGATAATTCCCACACCTCAAGACATGCCGTGATAGATCAGTTGGTTAGATCGCCAGTTTGTGGCACTGGAGGCCGGTGGTTCGAACCCACCTCACGGTACCATTGTTTTGGCCTTTATTAGATAGGTCATCCTAATGGATAATCAAAATAGCAGCATTACTATTATTGGCGCGGGGCCTGTTGGCCTTATGTGTGCGATTTATGCGATTAAAAATAATCTTAAACCTATTATAATTTCACTTGATGAAAAGCATCAAAAAACTGCGGGTGTCGCTGCGGGTGGAATGCTTGCGCCTGCTTATGAATGCTTTGAAGAAAGCAGTGATGATTTAACGGCTTTTGCTATCACCGCAAGAAATCAATGGGATATTATTGCAAATGAATTAGGGATAGCAATTGCGCCCTTTGCCCTTGCGCTTGGCAATAATCAAATTGAATTAGAGCGATTGGAAAAAATAAAAGCGCGGGCAAAGTTTTTCGGGTTTGATTTTAATTTTGAAAAACCACATAATTTTCTTAATTGCCAATACGCACTTTCGATGACTTGTGACGGGCTTTTAAATCCAATAATCGCAATGGATAAAATGCGCCAATATTGCATAGAAAATGGCGCAACTTTTATTGAAGACGAAATTATGGATATAAGTGATAACCTCATAATTGGAAAATCGCAAAATTATAAAAGCGAAATTACAATTATCGCAAATGGTTATCACGCCAAGGATTTTGCAAAAAGCATTCAATCGGTTGATAAATTAATTGCGGTGCGTGGGCAGGTAATTGAAATTGACTGCATTCCTACATTTAAAGGTTCTATGCGCCATAATTCAACATATCTTATGGCACGCGGTAATAAAATAATGGTTGGCGCAACTTCGCAGATTAACGATAATGATTGGAAGGTTCGCAGCGGTGATATTGATGTTTTATATGAAAACGCCTGCAATCTAATGCCATCATTAAAGGGCAAGAATGTAACAAATAGCTTTGCGGGTTTAAGGCCGTTAATCGACGGTGAAAATCCAATTATTGGGCAGGGGGATATGAATAATATCTATCTTGCAATTGGTGCTTACCGAAATGGTTGGGCATTTGCGCCCTATATGGCAAAATTACTTATTGAAAATATCGCAAAAGGGGCAATTATTCCATCATTTTTAGTCAAAGGCCATGTTTACTAATAATACATTAACCATGTTTTTGTATTGATTTGCGTACTTAAAAGAATTTTAGGGGCCAGAATTGGACGCAACACCAGAAATTGTTGGAAACTCACCTGTTCGCCAAGCTATAGCAGAGGCGTCTAAATCAACTGGTGCAGATTTTGGTTTCTTATTGGCGACTGCGGTGCGCGAATCAAGCCTTAACCCAAAAGCAGAGGCAAGGACATCTTCGGCAACTGGGCTTTTTCAATTTCTCGACCAAAGCTGGCTTACAACCCTTAAACGTCATGGCGCAAAGCATGGGCTTGAAAATGAGGCGGCGATGATCTCGCTTAATTCAGAAGGTCGCGCTTATGTTGATGACGCGCAAATGCGGCGTAAATTACTTAATCTTCGCTATGATGCCAGAATTTCTTCACTAATGGCAGCGGAATTTTCAAATGATAATGCCCAATTCATCAAGGCACGAACAGGTAATGAGCCGCAGTCAGGCGATTTATATGCCGCGCATTTCTTAGGGGCGGCGGGTGCCGCAAACCTTATTAATGCGGCGCAAGATACTCCGTGGGTTAAAGCAAGTGAATTATTTCCCGCCGCCGCCGCTGCAAACCGCCCAGTTTTTTACCAAGATGGTCGGGCATTAAGTGTTGCCGAAGTTTTGCAAAATTTAAGAAAAACCACGCAAAACGCGCCAAATATTGGTAAGGATGAGTTTGCAAATCCGCCAAATTTCCCAAATCCGCAATTAATATTGGCGCAATTACAAACATCATGGAATCAAAGCCTTTTAAATATGATGACCGATGGCGGTGTTGGCGAAAATTTGAACAATAATCAAAGTTTCAGCCCGCAAATGTTGGCGCAATTTTATCAAACTCAAGATCAAATGAACCAAAATAAAGCAATGGAAATTGCCGCTGGCGCGCTTGAGAACAATGATTCATTGGCAATGGCATTGCTGCCAAAAGAACAAGAAGAAGAGCCAAAACAAAGCCTTGCGCTTCGTGGGCGTAAATAATTAAACCCCCAATATCCAGCCTTCTTCATTTTCAATAATGGCTTTTTGGCTTTCCTCGATTTTTGCTTTGCCAGAAAATTCTTTTTCCAATTTTCCATCATCATCAATTTTTGCGAAATATTCGGCAATTGCGCGAACTTGTGCCAAATCTTTAGTTTCGCCTTGGTTTGGTTTGGTTTTCAATAGCGATGGATAAATCTCACAGAATATAATATCTAAATCCTCAATATCATCACGATTTAATTCTTTTAGGCCTGTTTCAAAAGGCCAAATGCGTGATTTTTCAAATTTATCACGCAATTTTTGAACATAAGGAATACCAGTAAGGCTTTGTGAGCCAACAGAACCTGGTGTGTATAATTTGAAAACCGAACTTGCAACTTTGCCAATAGAATCACAAATACGCAATTCAGGCAAATTTAAAGAAGTATTTGATTTTGTTGGTTGCAAATATGTGTTCACCATCTTTGGCGGGCAGCCCCAAAATGGCGTTGCAGAATTGCTTATAAGGCGGTTCATTTTTGATGCCACTTGAAAGCGATTATTATCATTATCTTGCTTATCAATAATCTCTTTTGACAGGAATTTCATCATTGCTGACCATGGCGCATCGGCTAATTTTAAAGCTGCCGCTGTTCCATTTGGATAACCAATAGCAAAATCAAAACCCACAAGGGTTTTGTCACCGCGCTTTGCAAAAGCTGATAATTCGCGTTCAATAATTTCCATAGCCGCATGGCGTGTCGCAGGATTATGGCTTTCACCACGTAATTGAAGACGCACATCGCGTTTAAGGATATAAATCCAAATAGAATCGCTGCCAGTATTGGGCTTTGAGCTTGCAGACCAGTCGACCATTATATAATTATCAAATAAACGCGCCATTTTTATTTCCTAAGTTTGTGTGCGCTTTAATACTTTTTGTTTGCCTTTCAAAGACAATAATGCGGCAAATTTGTGGTTTTTGGGTTTTCAAACCCATGCCATCAGATTATATTTGTCCCATGAGCATTTCAAAAAATTTCAAAATCTTAAGTGTGCAGGCAAATCCAATTTTGGGCGATATTGATGGCAATTTAGAAATTGCACGAAAATATTGTTCGATTGCAAAAAATGAAAATTCAGATTTAGTTTTATTCACTGAATTATTTATCCTTGGATATCCGCCCGAAGATTTGGTTAGAAAGCCTTCTGCGGTTTTGGATTGTAAGGTTGCGGTTGAAAAACTGGCGGTGGAATTTGAATCTGGCCCTTGCATAATAATTGGTCTTCCATGGGCGCAGGATGGAAAATTATTTAATGCCATGGCGGTGTTACAAAATGGCAAAATTGATGCCGTTAGGTTCAAGCATGAATTACCAAATTATGATGTGTTTGATGAAAAACGTGTTTTTGATTCAGGTAACGAATTTTTACCAGTAAGTATTGATGATATAGATATTGGCATCCCAATTTGTGAGGATATTTGGTATCCAAAAACCTGTGAAAATCTTGCTAAAAATGGCGCAAAAATGCTTATTTGCCCAAATGGCTCGCCATATAGGCGCGGGGTAATTTCCAGACGTAAAAACAATATTCAAAACCGCGTAAATGAAAACAAAATCCCAATGCTTTACCAAAACCAATTGGGTGGGCAGGATGAATTGTGTTTTGATGGAACAGCCTTCATCGCAACAATTGATGGGAAAATTCGCCAAACTACAATGCAGTTTTTAGAAACATATTTTGTTAGTGAATGGCATTTTGACGGGCAAAAAGTTGAATTAATAAATGCCCCCGAAATTGAAGAATTATCACCCGAAGAACAAGATTATTCGGCGGCAGTTTTGGCATTGCGTGATTATGTGAACAAAAACCGCTTTCCTGGTGTTATTCTTGGTCTTTCTGGTGGGATTGATAGTGCGATATCTGCGGCAATGGCGGTTGATGCATTGGGCGCTGAGCGCGTGATTTGCATAATGCTTCCGTCAAAATATACATCTGACGAAAGCCTTAAGGATGCGAAAGAATGCGCAAATAATCTTGGTGTGCGTTATGAAATTGTTCGTATAGGGCAGGCGGTTGATGATTTTGAAGCTGAACTTGCGCCATTATTTGCGGGGCGTAATCGCGATTTAACAGAGGAGAATTTACAAAGCCGAACACGGGCTGTTTTCCTTATGGCAATGAGTAATAAATTTGGTCACATGGTTCTTACCACTGGTAATAAGTCTGAAATGGCGGTTGGCTATGCAACGCTTTATGGCGATATGTGTGGTGGTTATAATTGTTTGAAAGACTTCTATAAAACCGAAGTTTTCAAAATAACCGAATGGCGTAATCATAATGTCCCTAAGATTGGACTTGGTCCAAGTGGGGTGGTTACACCGCAAAATATCATCACCAAACCGCCAAGTGCTGAATTACGTGAAAATCAAAAAGATCAAGACAGTTTGCCGCCATATGATGTTTTAGATGATATTCTTTATGCCCTTGTAGAGCTTGAAGATGAAATCGAAGATGTGATTGCATGTGGTCATGATTTGGCAACAGTTCAAAGGGTGCAAAATCTTTTATATATTGCCGAATTCAAACGTCGCCAAGCGCCGCCAGGCGTAAAAATAAGCCATAAAAACTTTGGCCGCGATAGGCGATATCCAATAACAAATAAATATCGTGATAAATTATAAAAAATGCCGCATTTTTATGCGGCATTTAATATTTAATTTCAATTGATTAAGTCAATATATTAATAACATATATTAAATTATTTTCCATTTAATTCTGAAACAATATTTTCGGCATTATAGATTTTTGTCAATGCCTCTTGAATTGATGCGGTTGATACCGAAACTGCGCGGTTTAAACGCCCGTCATAGGCATAATCACCACCCAATGAATGAATGTTACCATCGAAAACAGCGCCCACAACACGGCCTTGTTTATCAATTAATGGCGAACCTGAATTGCCGCCGATTATGTCATTGGTTGTTGAAATATCAAATGGCAAATCTTTGTTTATTTTGCCCTCTGCTGCAACCCATGATTTGGCAAGTTCAAATGGGAATGAACCAGTGGCACGCTCATAGGCGCCGCCCATTTTGGTGAATGCAGGAATTTTGGTTCCGTTATAAGTCCAACCACTTACTTTGCCATAAGATAAACGAAGCGTGAAGGTTGCATCAGGATAAACATCCGCACCATAAACTTTAAAGCGTGCCGCAGCAACTTTTTCTGCCGCTTGCGACATTGGTGCATCAACTTGGTTTACATATTGGCTTCTGATTTCGCGTGCCTGCGGGTCGATTTTAAGCATGAATTTAATCAATGGATCATCCGATGCCATAACTGCCGCTTTGCCACCTTTCAAAAGCGCCTCGCGAACTTTTAAATCGTCAAGTTTTGTGCCGTTAATAAGGCGGCGCGCCATATCTTCTGGGCTTTCTTTGCCAAGTATAGTTTTTACATAAGGACTATCAACAGTAAGATATTCACGGGTTTTTGATGCCCATGTTTCAAGGCCAATTATTTCTTGGTCTTTGTAAACAGGGGATGGCGCTAATAATTGGCGTTCCAAATTTTTAAGACCAGCATCTGAATATCCTGGAAGTCTATCGCCAACCGGTTTTTCACGCTCTTCTGCAGCGCGAACAATTGATTTTGCAACGCCATATAATGAAGAAATTGAACCCGCGCGGCTTTCTAAGAAATCATAAGATAGGAATAAGTCGCGCTGTTTTTCCGATGCTTTATCAATAACTGACCATGGGTCACCAATTTCTTTTTTAAGTTTTGGATTTGCATTCACTTTTTTGCGTAAATCCGCTTCTTCATTGGCTTTAATTGCAAAGAATTGCGGATCCATCAAAGCGCGCATTTGACCATATTGTGCCTTATATGAATTTTCTAGGCTAAATAATGGGCCACCTGCTTGACGCGCTTGCTCTGTGCCTTCATGCATATATTGTATTAAGCGACCACGCAATTCAGAACGTACCAATTGACGTGTTGGCAAAAGCCAATCGCGGTTAAATTTCAATTGTGAAGTTGTACGCAATCTTTGGGTTGAACCAGGGTTTCCAGCAACGAATACAAGATCATTTTCTTTTGGAACTTCTGTTGTCCAAGTTAAATGTTCAACACCGCTTACAGGCTTGCCATTTTCATAAGCACGTAAGAAAGAGCTATCAAGATTATAGCGTGGGAAGTTGAAATTATCAGGGTCACCGCCAAAGAAGCCAACCGCATATTCAGGTTCGAATACAAGGCGAACATCATTATATGTTTTGTAACGGTAAACTTTATATTGGCCGCCTCTATAAAGGCTTATTACGTCGCAATGATATTTGTCTTTATCAAGACCTTTGCAGGCATCCTCTTCGGCTTTTGTGCGGGCTTCGTTTTGTGCTGCCGCAAAATCTCCACCTGATTTGCCTTTTGTTGCGGTTTTAATGTCATTGGTGACATCAATAATTTTTTCCAAAACTTCGGCCTGCATCCCTGGGCAGGTTTTTTCATCTTCACGTTTTAGTGCGACAAAACCATTTTTTGCATAATCATTTTTGGCATCTGAAATATCGTTTACGCACCCTTCAGAGCAATGCCAGTTCGTAAGAATCAAACCATCTTTAGAAACAAAACTAGCAGAGCAGCCAGTGCTCAAACGAACCGCTGAATTTTGAATATGATTGAGCCATTTTGCATCTGGGGCAAAGCCGTATGCTTTGGCGACTTTTTGTGATGGGAATTGGTCAAAAGTCCACATTCCTTCATCAGCTTTGGCGTAATTAGTTGTAACTGCAGCTATTGCAAAAGCGCTTGCAATTGTTAAATAATTTTTTTTAGAGTGAAACATTTATAGCCCTTTTTAATTTCATTTTTAATGAACATATATCAAGTGTTATATTATAACAATATGTTCTCTGATTAGAATCGGATGTTTAAATGGTTAGTATAGACTTTACTGGAAAAGTGGCAATTATCACTGGTGCAGGACTTGGGCTTGGAAGATCTCATGCGCTTGAATTCGCGCGACGTGGGGCAAAAATTGTTGTTAATGATTTATCTGTCGAAAATGCAAATGCAGTAGTTGCAACAATTATTGAAAATGGTGGCGAGGCGATTGCCGCAATTGGCTCGGTAACAGATGATATTGCGGTTTCACAAATGATGTCACAAACAACAGAAAAATGGGGCAGAATTGACATTTTAGTCAATAATGCAGGTATTTTGCGCGATAAATCTTTTGCAAAAATGGCGCAAGAGGATTTTGATATTGTTCTTGATGTGCATTTGCGCGGAACATTTAAACCAATCAAAGCGGTTTGGGAAATTATGAAAGCCCAAAATTATGGGCGAATTATTGTAACCACTTCATCATCCGGCCTTTATGGGAATTTTGGGCAATCAAATTATGGCGCGGCAAAACTTGCGTTGGTTGGTTTGATGAATACATTGAAAATAGAAGGTAGAAAAAACAATATTCATATAAATGCCATAAGCCCTGTCGCCGCCACCCAAATGACGCAAGAGCTTATGCCACCGCAATTTTTGGAAATGTTAAAGCCTGAATTTGTTTCTCCTGCAGTTGCCTATTTATGCAGTGATGAAGCACCAAATGGCGTTATTTTAAGTGCGGGTGCAGGAACATTTGCAATGGCAAAAATCATTGAAACTACGGGGATTAATTTCAAAGGCGATGAAATAAGTGCTGAAAATATCGCCGCAAATTTTGCAAAAATCGCCGATGAAACTGGTGCGCAGGTTTATGTTGAGGGTAATAATCAAACCCAAAATTTCTTGCAAAAAGCAATTTCTTGATTAGTTTCGTGTGCTAACGATTGCGCGTAATTTTGCAATATACTCACTCATTTGATGGTCAAGTATAAGTGGGTTTTTTGTTCCCATCCAAAAAGTAATCAGTCCAAAAATTTGACGTGCAATTTCAATAATATTTGAAGTTGTGCGCCTTTGAGGTCTATTACCTAATTTTGTAAGAATACGTGCATCACCTGATTGCTGATAACCGCCCCACATTGCCCATGGAATAGTTGGAACTAAATCCCAGCCATTAACAATGCGATAATGTGGGCATTTAACAAATTCATCAAATTTATAATTACCGACACGCGGGCAACCAAAAGTGTAACAGGCGGCAAGATTATCAAGTTTTAAAGTTGCACTGGCAATCTGTGCCAATGCGCCGCCCAATGAATGTCCCGCTGAGTAAAGGCCAATTTTATCGCCAATCAAAGTATCGACATCATTTTTTAATTCATCGGCAAATTTTTGATATGTTTCCCAAAAGCCAGAATGTATTTTTATATTTCCAACATCACTTTCAACATCAACAAGTTCAAAATTAAAATTTGTTTTCCAATCATTTAATGTAACCGAACCGCGAAATACAAGAAAGGCAAAATCGTCAGACTTAGCAAGATAGCCTTTAACTGAACCAATTTCATAAGTTTTTAAAATTTTAAAGCCGCCAATTTTGATAATTTTGGCGATTTGGTCAAAATCATATTTATATAAATGATATGAAAGTTTCGCCATTAATAGCGCACTTCTGTCCGAATATGCGGCGCGCCATGTTGGTATATTTTTGCCTTCATCGGCATCAATTTCGTAGAATTCACCCATAATATTGCCTGTTTTTATTCAAAACTTTCAATTGCTTTTTGTGCAACTTCAACAGAACGTGCCCAAACCTTTTCGTTCCATTCACTCGATTGTGGGTAAAATGCATCACGCGATAATTGTGTTAGTTTTTTTCCAATTTCGCTTTCTTTATCACCATAAGTATGAAGCCATGATGTTCCTTGTGTCGATTTAAAAACACTTAAAGGGTCGATAGTTCCAAATTCAATTGCAATGAATGCGGGTGAAAGTTTTGATAATAATTTAGTTAGGCCACTATCAAGTGTGCCGCTTAAATCGGCTGAAACTGATGCTTCGGTTTTAGTGCTTACAACTTCATCGCCCCATATTGAATGAAGGCGTTTATATTCATCGGTATTTGGTGCGCAATCACAAAGGATTTCACCTTTTCCAAATGGGCCAAGGCCAGTATGCATATCAATAATTACAATTTTTTCGATTTCTTTAGTTATTTCATTGACGAATTTTTTTATTGTAATATTCGACCATGATGGGCCATTTCCACCATAATAAACCCCTTTTGGATGATTATATTGCCCCGCAGTTAATGCCGCCTGTAATTTTGGAAAGCCATTTTTTTGCGCATATTCCATCAATTTCATCATCGCAAGATTTGCATTTTCCTCGCTATAATCTGTTGGTAATGCCCATTGTGCTAATTCATCATAATCAGGGTTTTTAGGCGGGTTATTCCAATCTTCAAGGTAATTTCGGTTTAAATCAATATTATCCTCGTTAAAGCGCGTATCCCATGCAAATCCATAGGCATTATGCGCGTGTATGAATGCAATTTTGTGGGTTTTTGCCCATTCATTGGCAATACCAGATTTTAAAAGTCCATATTGAAAGCCTGAACCACAATAACCCTCTGGCCCATGTGTGCCGCTTATTATCAAAAGCATTTGTTTTGCTTCATTTGGGCCTTTGATTGCGCAATCCATGAAAATATCGCGGTTTTGTGGGCCTTTTACTTTTGGGTGTAGTTCGCTTTTGATTTCAAAACCATTTTCATTGCACGCATTCAAGAATTTTTCACGTGCTTCAAAATAATTTTTTGAAAAATATTCATCAACCATATTAACCCCACAATTGCTCTTTTGGTGGTTGTATTATTCCATTGTGTATTTCAAGGCCAAATTCACGATCTTTCGCCATGAAAAGTGGCCCATCTAAATCAACCCAATCCACCAAATTCGCCAAGACTACGGCAGGGGCTGTTACAAGACTTGTACCAACCATACAGCCCATCATGGTTTTTTGCCCTGCCTTTTTCGCTGCATTTATTGCCGCCAAAGCCTCGGTAAAGCCGCCGGTTTTATCAAGTTTTACATTTACTGCATCATATTGTTGAACGGTTTTTTCAATATCGCGCCCTGAATGAAAACTTTCGTCTGCGCAAATAGCAATTGGCGATGCAATCTTGCGTAAAGCGCCATCTTCATTAACTTTGAATGGCTGTTCAATCAAATCAACATTCATGTGGCTAGTTTTTGAAAGCAAGTTTTTAAAACCACTTTCATCAAGTGATTCATTGGCATCAATTATAAAGTTTGCATCGGGGCGAACTTTGCCAATTTCAACAATTGCATCAATATCGTCAAAGCTTCCGATTTTAATTTTAAGTAATGGATAGTTTTGTGCCTCAATTGCCGCTGCAACCATTTTTTCATGTTCATCAATCACAATTGTATAAGCACTTTGAACAGGTTTTGGTTCAGGTAGACCCGCTAATTCCCAAATTCGTTTTCCAGATTTTTTACAATTCAAATCCCATATTGCGCAATCAATTGCATTTCTTGCTGCGCATGGCGGTAATAATTCCAATAATTGTTGGTTATCAATGCCATTTTCAATGGTTTCACGTAAAGCCTCAATTTGGGCAATAACGCTTAATGGGCTTTCGCCATATCGAGGGTAGGGGACGCATTCACCGCGCCCTGTTGTACCATCTTCTTCAACTAATGTGACACTTACAACC
>CAZKYS010000026.1:0-23343 GCA_964557085.1 uncultured Caulobacteraceae bacterium | reverse complement strand
GCTATAACAGTGCGTAATCTTGCGAATACTGCGGCAGAAGGTGTTATGTTACCACGTATCCCTAAATGGCGTGCTAATGGCGATTTTAGATATAAGATTGCACCAAACCTTAAAGCAAATCTTGGCTGGCGTTATGCAACAAGACCAAATTCAGATTTGTTCGGCCTTGTTCGCGGTGATGCATACGGTTTTCAAACCGAATATTTTTATGTCGATGCGCGCATAGTTTGGGATGTTAATAAGCATGTTAAATTGGGTTTTGGTGTTGATAATATCAATAATGACCATGGTTATGTTTCACACCCTATGCCGCAACGCACATTCGTAACCGATATTAAATACACATTCTAAGGGGGAAATTATGGACAAAGTTGAAAAGCAAGGCCGCCTCTATAGAATGTTATGGCGTTGGCATTTTTATGCGGGCATTATCCTATTGCCTTTCATAATAATCCTATCACTTACTGGCATGGTATATTTGTTCAAACCACAAATAGAGCGGGCAATAGATAAGCCATACCACAATTTACAACTAAGCGGGGCAATTGCCCCGCCGAGTGCGCAGGTTGCTGCGGCTTTAAAAACCGAACCCAATGCACAATTGCGCCATTATGAAATGCCTGAATTTAAAAATGATGCACCTCGCATCTATATCTTCTCTAAAGGCAAAGAATATGTGATCTATGTTCACCCAGTGACATTACAAATATTGAAAAAAGTGCCAAAAGAAGGGCGCTTTATGCAAATTGCGCGCAATATTCATGGCGAATTATTAATTGGCAAAAATGGTTCTTATATTGTTGAAGCGGCGGCATCATGGGCAATAGTAATGGTGGTTACGGGGCTTTATTTATGGTGGCCGCGCAATCAAAAAGGACTTGGTGGCATTTTATATGTGCGTGGTGGCAAAAACCTATGGCGTGATTTACATTCTGTGACTGGGATTTATGTTTCAGTCTTTGCACTTTTCTTCTTGCTTTCTGGCCTTCCATGGACTGATGTTTGGGGTGATGGCTTTAAAGCGGTGCGCCGCATCACCCACACAATGCCAGAGCGTCAAGATTGGACCACAAGCCGCAAAGAAGAACATAATCGTCTTATGGATGAAATGGGACATGAAGGTCATAATATGAATGTTCCATATTATAATCTAAGTGTTGATGATTTAGTGGCACATGCAAAATTGGAAAATCTTGCATATCCTGTTGAAATTGCACCGCCAAATAAGAAAACAAAAAATTGGGTTTTACGTTCTAATTCACAAAACCGAACCCAAAGAATTGAAATTGAATATGATGCAAAAACTGGGCAAGAAGTAAAACGCACACCTTTTTCAAAACGCCATATTATTGATAAAGTGGTTGGCGTCTCGGTTGCCGCGCATGAAGGTCAATTATTTGGGCCAATAAATCAATTGCTTGGGGTCATAACCGCCCTTGCATTATCTTTAATGTCGGTCAGTGCATTTAAAATGTGGCTAAGCCGCAAACCAAATGGTGTTTTGGGTGCGCCGCCGCCAATAAAGGATCAAAAAATTGGCTTTGGAATTGCTTTTTTGATTTTATTTTTTGCATTATTTTTGCCAGTTTTGGGCATAAGCCTTATAATTGTCGCATTAATTGAAACACTAATTTTGAAACGCATTGCACCTGTTAAAAACTGGCTTGGCATTGCTTAAGGAGGAAGAAATGAAAAGAATTCTTATTTCACTAATTGCATTGGGTCTTGCAAGTTGTGACCAAGCCCCAAAAACTGTGTCTGAAACCCCACAAGCAATGCAAACAGCAAAGCCCATCGAATATTCTGATGCGCGCGTTCGCCTTGCCCCAAATGGCATGGATATGACTGCGGGATATGTTACGATTAAAAATAATGGCGATAAGCCAATTGAAATTATCGGCGCCTCAACCGATATTGCCGACCATATCGAACTTCATACACATATAAAAACCGATAATGGCATGATGTCGATGCAGCAAGTTGAAAAGTTTGATGTTCCAGCAAAAGGCGCATTTGAACTTGCACCAAATGGCGCGCATTTAATGATTTTTGGCGTCAAACCAAACCTTAAAGAAGGCGATGCCGCCAAAATCACCCTAAAAATCAAAGATAATCCCGATTTAGTAATAGATGCCAAACTTGTAACCAATCCAAACATGGAAATGGAAGGCGACAAAAAAATGGATGGCAAAATGAAAATGGAAGGCCACCAACACTAACAAAAAAGCTCGAAACCAAGTTTCGAGCTTTTTTAAAAGATAAAGTCAAACAATTATAAAAACCACGCTTTTTATAATTGTTTGCCCGCTTTAACAGATTGCTGAGTGAGGCCGAAGGCCGAGGGTGGCAATCTGAAATTTACCAAAATATTTCCTTCAACCAAGTTACTGCCTTCGTAAGCGGGTGGTTGAAAAGTTCATTTTCGCTTTGACGCGCGATACGGGTTAAATCGGTTGGTCTATCGATGCCCCATCTTAAAAGCCCTGCGCAAACAGCAAATCCTGGGCCTGAAACTGCATCGCCAAGGCCAACAAATCTTTGTGGGCGACCAACGCGAACATGGCTTTCAAAAACACGCGCCGCAAGTTCACGAACGCCATTCAATTGCGCACCACCACCCGTAAGGATGATGCGGCGACCAAAGCCACCATTTTCAATTCCATTGGCAATCAATCTATCACGCAGTAATTCAAGTGTTTCTTCAACACGTGGGCGTACAATCCCTGTAAGCAATGATTTTGGTGTCAATGAAGCAACCAATTTGCCTTCTTCATTAAAGCGAGGGGCATCAATCATTTGCTCATCTTCATTGATATTGGCAATTGCCGAACCATGAACGATTTTAAGCTTTTCCGCCGCAGACGCAGATGTTCCGAAACAATGGGCAATATCTTGGGTTACGTGATCTGAACCAATTGGAACAGCATCAACATGGGCAAGTGCGCCATTTCTAAAAAGCGCCGCCGTTGTTGAACGTGCGCCCATTTCAATCAATAATGCGCCGCTTTCCAATTCATCTTCTGCCAATGATGCCAAAGATGATGCGAATGGGGCGGCAATAACACCTGCAATATGGCGATTTGTGCGCTCTACGCACAAAACAATATTGCGCCAAATTGGGGTTGGCGCGGTAACAATTGTTACCGAAACCTCTAATTTACGGCCAACCATTCCCAATGGCTCTTTAACAATATTGCCATCAATTTTGAACCATGATGGGGTTGAATGTAATATTGTGCGCCCTTCGAAACGTTTATTGGCAAGTGCAGCGGCAACAACACGGCGCTTTTCCTTTACGCCAATTTCGCCAAGTGGAAGGGAAATACCACCCCTTGCCTGCTCTGTTTTTAGGCCAAAACCTGAAATCGATACTACAGCCTCTGAAACTGCGGCGCCTGCCATTTCCTCGGCCTGATGAAATGCCTCGGCAACAGAGCGTTCAACAGATTCAAGGTCAACAATTGCGCCATTACGAACCCCTTTAGATGGTCTTGCACCAACGCCATAAACACGCATTGGCCCAGGGCCATTAGAGGCACGACCAATAAAACACGTTATTTTTGACGCGCCAATATCAAGGGCCGCCACCATTGGCGAAATGTTCACTTGTTCACGCGATTGCGCTTTTAGTTTTTGTTCTAATGAAGACATTTTATTCCTGTTGCCTGCCAATTAAGTGTTTGTTTTGGTTGCTTCAGGAGCTTCTGCTCTTGTGTCTACTTCTTTTGGTCGTAGAATTAATTGCCCTGGTTTTCTAACATCAAGGCGGGCGAAATCTCTATCCAATAATTTATATTGGTTTTGTAATTGTTCTAAATTATCCAGTGAGTTTGTATAATTATCTTGCGGCAATAAAATTACGCCACCAGTTTTTAATCTTATATTCCAACGTCTTTGCTCAACGCGAATAAGGGCATGTGTGCGGCTTGCAACTTGTGGGCGTTTTGCAATTTCTTCAAAAATTTCTGGCGCAGCTATTCCAGCATTTTCACCAATAACCAATGGAAGGTTTTTTGCACTTTCAGGGTCAGCAGGGCCAAGCTTTTTACCCTCTGGATCAATTAATTCCAATGTTCCATTATCTTGCCAAAGCGCATTTGCCTTGCGCGGTGTAACAATAATCTGAACGCTTTGTGGCCAAAGCCTGCGAACAATTACATCCTGCACCCATGGAAGAACCATAATTCGCTCACGAATGGTTTTTGGTTCAATATTGAACATGATTTCATCATCAGGGATGCCTGCAATCGCCGTAATTTCGGCGATTTGTGGTTTTGTTAAAACCATTCCAGGATTTGCAATCACATTAACATTTCGACTCGCCAAGCCAAAAGCACGCGTAACTTGTGCAGTTTTATGGGAAACCGCCTGCCCAAGTGATGTAAACACACCTGTTGCAACAAAAATTGCGGTAAAAATGGCAAATAAAACCGCCGCCGATAAAAATTGGAAGAAACGACGCGACACACTATCATATTGAACTTCACGCCATCTTGCATGCGCCCAAGCGCCAAGCTTCATTGACCATCCAGAAGTGGTTTTACGCCTTGGCACAGGCTTATGTTGACGCGGCCTACGTGAATTGCTTCTTTGCGGCTGTGCATGATATCTCATCTTGGACATGATGCATCCTCCAACATCCATTTTACGAAGTCTTTGAATTCGATGCCATTATGCGCCGCTTGCTCTGGCGCAAGTGAAGTTGGGGTCATACCTGGCTGGGTATTGATTTCCAAAACTACAAGGCGACCACTTGATGGGTCATATCTAAAATCTGTTCTTGTGACACCGCGGCAACCCATTACTTCATGGGCAATAACCGCTTCTTTCATTATCCGTTCTTTAATGTCGACAGGTAAATCTGAAGGATCGACCACATGGCTTGAGCCGCCGGCAGAATATTTTGCATCATAATCATAAAATTCATTTCCAGTTTTGATTTCTGTGACCGCAAGGGCTTTGCCACCCATAACAGCACAAGTTAATTCGCGACCTTTGATGAATTCTTCTACCAAAACCTCGTCCCCGCAGGACCAGTCTGCGTCTAATAATTTTTGCGGCGGGCGATTTTCGCCTTCACGCACGATAAATACGCCAAAGGATGAACCATCGGCATTGGGTTTAACCACATAAGGCGCAGCCATTGGATGCTCTTTTGCCGCTTCAAACCTACTCATTAATTTGCCATCGGCAACATCAAGGCCGGCGGCTTTGAAAACCATTTTCGCCTTGGTTTTATCCATAGCTAAAGATGAAGCAAGAACGCCAGAATGCGTATAAGGAATATTCAAAATCTCAAGAACGGATTGGATACGCCCATCTTCGCCCCATTGCCCATGCAATGCATTGAAAGCAATATCAGGATTTGCAGATTTTAATTGATTGGCAATATCGCGATTTACATCGATTTCAACAACTTCAGCACCAAGCGCACGAATTGCCTTTGCACATTCCGCCCCCGACACCAAAGAAACCGGGCGCTCACTTGCCCAACCACCCATTAAAACCGCAATTTTCTTACCTTGCACCTTACCCGCCTTATGTTTTTGGCATAACTCTGCCCCAAGTTTATGAGTGATGAAACATTAAGGTGAATATGTGGTTAAAATTATGGCAAGATTTCATTAATTTTCATGATTTTATTTTCAACTAACATTCAAACTGCCCATCATCCGCTAGGGTTTTAAGCATCACTTCTATTTGTTGTTTTGAAAAATCCGATTTACCCTTGTATTGCTGATAATATTTGAACAATTCGTCGCGCGCCTCGATAAGGGATTTGCTATTTTTTTGAAGCATTTTAGACGTGCTTGTTTCATAATTTTCAGACTTGCGCATTTCTTCTTTTAACAAGTCAAAACGCCCAAGAATTATTTCATCACGCTTTTTTTCAATATCGCGCCAAATGCCAAACCTTATTGTGCCAGTGCATTCAGGCGCGTCATGATAAACATTCTTCATAAAAGCGGCAAATTTTGGCAAAGGCGGAGACATTGCACTACAATCAGAATTTGCCAATTGCCCATCAAGTGAGCTTCCGAAAAATGGTGACAATATACCTATCAAATCGGGCTTTTTGATAAGTGCATCACATGGTAGCATTACTTCACCTGCAACATCAAGCGCAAGAATTGTAAATGCTTTTGCAAACTTTTTATCATCAGCCAATGCATCAATCGGCTTATTTATATTTTCATCAATCAACGTTCCATATGGAAAAGGCCAATTTGCTTTTAAACTTTCAAAATGCGGCTCAAGCAATTTTGCAATTTTTTCATCGCGACTTGGTGATTTTGGAATTGTCACATAATCATATAATGCATGATATAATGGCAAAGATTCAGGATAAAATTCATTGATTTGACTAAAAGCCAAATCAGGATTTCTAAATAAATTTGAAGCCGCTAATTCACCTATTCGCTGATTGTAAACGCTAATTAAGCACGCTTCTAAACCACCATAAGCATTCTTAAGTTCAGGCTTTAAACAATCGTTTCGCCCTTTTATCCATGCAATTTGTTCTGCATTTTGCGACGAAACGCCAGTTCCGTAAAAACTGGTTTTCACGCCTAAATATAATTGATTTAAGATATTATCTTTTTTCTTAAGTTGCGCACTTGAACAGATTTGTTTTTCAATTTCACTTTTCGCTTTTGTGCAATCAAAACTTGGCCCATTATTATTTTGGGCAAGGCTTGGCTGTGAAAATAATAGACCACCAATAAAAATTGCAAATGCAAAAGTGTTACGCATAAAGAACCCCCTGTTACTCAACATATCAAATGCATAATGATTATGATTTTTTTAAGGCTAAAAATCAAAAAAAGATTGCACACCTCTCCCCCTTCAAAAATATCGCAATGCACGCTAAAGAGCGCGCACTTAAAAGGATTTTTATTATGGGTTTTAAATGTGGCATTGTTGGTTTGCCGAATGTGGGTAAATCAACACTTTTCAACGCTTTGACAAAAACGGCATCTGCGCAGGCAGCAAATTACCCTTTCTGCACAATCGAACCCAATGTTGGCGAAGTTGCAATGCCAGAGCCGCGCCTTAATGAGCTTGCGAAAATTGTTGGCTCTAAAGAAATCATCCCTACACGCATGAATTTTGTTGATATTGCGGGGCTTGTAAAAGGCGCATCAAAGGGTGAAGGTTTGGGCAATCAATTCCTTGCCAATATACGCGAATGTGACGCCATAGCCTATGTTTTACGTTGTTTTGATAATGATGACATCACACATGTTTCAAATAAAATCGACCCATTGGATGATTTGGAAGTTGTTGAAACCGAATTAATGCTTGCTGATCTTGAAAGTGTTGAAAAGCGTATTCCAGCATTGGAAAAAAAGGCAAAAACTGGCGATAAAGAAGCTAAACAAACTTTGGCACTTTGTTTAGAGGCCAAAAAACTTCTTGATGATGGTAAACCTGCGCGCCTTTTCAAGCCTGATGCCGAAGATGAAAAAGCATGGAAAATGATGATGCTTTTAACCGCGAAAAAAGTTTTGTTTGTTTGCAATGTTGATGAAGAAGCAGTTGCAACGGGCAATGATTATTCACGCAAAGTTGAAGAATATGCAAAATCGCACAATGCCGAAAGCGTGGTTATTTGCGCCCAAATGGAAGCTGATTTAGCGGCTTTATCCGATGAAGAAGCCGCAGAATATCTTGAGGCTGTTGGCATGGAAGAGCCAGGCCTTAATCGCCTTATTCATAAAGGCTATGACCTACTTGGCCTTGCCACTTATTTCACAGTTGGCCCAAAAGAAGCGCGCGCATGGACAATTGAAAAAGGCTGGACCGCGCCAAAAGCTGCGGGTGTTATTCATGGCGATTTTGAAAAAGGCTTTATTCGCGCCGAAACAATTGGCTATGAAGATTTTGTGAAATTCAATGGCGAATCTGGCGCCAAAGAAAACGGCAAAATGCGCCTTGAGGGTAAAGAATATATCGTTAAAGATGGCGATGTAATGCACTTTAGATTTAATAATTAGCAAAACCCCACCCTCGCCGACTCGCGGCTCACTCAGGTTTTTGAATCTCTATTACAACAAAAATCAAAAAGCGTGGTTTTTGATTTTTATTGACTTTAGATTTTTAAAAGCCTTGAAACTTGTTTCAAGGCTTTTTGTTTGTAATTATTTCTCGCAAATCTTTACCACTGCATTGCCAATTTTGTGGCCGCTGTCGACATAATGGTGGGCGTCGATCATTTGGTCGAAACTGAAGGTCTTTGAAATTACAGGTCTATATTCACCGTTTTTTGCAAGTTCGGCAAGAAAATTCATGTCAGCCAGTTTTGGAGTTTCAGAACCAATAATTATTTTCTTTGAATTAGTAAGATTTGTAAAAATTGAAGAAAGCAATTGTGGTAAATTTGTAATCACCGCTAAAAATCGACCGTTATTCTTCAAAAGATTTTGTGAAATTTTAAATGGAAAATTGCCTACATTGTCCATTATAATATCAAAAACTTCGCCAATATCTTCGATTTTTTGGGTGTTGTAATCATAAACTTGATGCGCCCCAAGGGATTTAACTAATTGCGCATTTTTCGCGCTACAAATTGCGCTAATATTTGCGCCAAAGTATTTTGCAATCTGAATTGCCGCTGTTCCGACTGCACCTGATGCACCATTTATCAGGATTTTTTGCCCACTTTCTATATTGGCTTTGCGCAAAAACCCTAAAGCAGTAGCGGCCCCAAAACACATCGCGCCACCTTCTTCAAAACTGACAGTATCTGGCAAAATACAAATTAAATCATCTTGATTTAAAATTTTATATTCAACATAACAGCCAAATTTTGTATCTGTATATGCAAACACCCTATCACCAACCTTAAACTTGTTTACATTTTGCCCGACCGCTTCGACAATACCTGCAAGTTCCATTCCTAAAATTTGCATTTTTGGCTTGGGATAGCCAAATTGCGCCTTAAACATTGGCGTAAAACCTTTTGGAATTGTAAGGCTTCTAATGCGCCAGTCAGCAGCACATACATTTGTTGCATAATTTTTGATTAAAATTTCATCGGGATTGGGTGACGGTTTTTCAATTTCTTTTATTTTTAATACTTCTGGTGGGCCATATTCTTCAAAAATATATGCTTTCATAAAATCTCCAATTCATTGATTTTATGCTATAAAGCCGCTAGCATTATCTAAAGGTAAAGCAATTAACATTTGTGTTTTTTATTCTGTAGGTTTTTGTGAATTTTGTCCATTCCATTTATAAAAAATCTTGATTTTAAATATGGTGAAGTTTCACTGCTTTCGCCTTTGATTGCGCGTGTGGTTTGTAATAATCCATCACCCTTCACATTTTATGGCACTGGAACTTATTTAATTGGTCAAAATAATTTGGTAATTATCGACCCCGGCCCTAATGATGATGCACATTTGTCGGCTTTAATAAAAGCGATTGATGGGCGAATTGTTTCGCACATTTTGATAACCCACCCACATGCCGACCATTCCCCCCTTGCAACAAAATTATCTGGCGCAACAGGTGCAAAAATTTGGGGGAAATCTGAAAATAAAGGCCATAAACCAATATCGCATGAAACCGAAGAAGGTGATGACTTTGGCTTTATACCTGATTTTGAAATTAATGATGGGCAAAAAATCCAATGTGATGGTTTTGAAATTGAATGTATTGCAACACCGGGGCATACATCGGGACATTTTTGCTTTGGTTTAGACTCTGAAAACGCTTTATTTTCTGGAGATCATATTATGGGCTGGTCAACCTCGGTGATTTTGCCACCCGATGGCAATATGAACCAATATATTTCAAGCCTTGAAAAAATTAAGGCGCGCAATTTTAAGATTTTATACCCAACACATGGCGCGCCAATTCCAAAGCCGTATGATTTTATTGACGCCTATATAAACCATCGCCTTGAACGCGAAAAACAAATAATTGATTGCCTTAAAAACGGGATTTCAAACATAAATGATATGGTTCCGCTTCTTTATGCCAATATTGATAAACGGCTTTGGCCCGCCGCCGCACGTAGTATTCATGCCCATTTAATACGGTTGGTTGAAAATGGAATTGTATTTGCTAATGATGTTAATGAATTAAATTCGCAATATACAATCAAATAATCAATCTACTGGAACTTTAGTTTCAAAACCGTCAAAACTCTTTTGGTTTTTCTCTTTCCAATAGTTTTTGATGCCTTCTTCGCCCTTTTTATCGGCCCAATCAACCAAAATATCGCGTTGTTCAACTAATTCCATTTGCGGCACGGCATAGCCGCATGACGTTATAATATCAAATACATCAATAATTACGATTTGTCTTTTGCCACTTATATCATTGAATAGGCCAATATAATCACCCCATTCATCATCATTTGTATGAATGGCCCTTGCATTACCATAAAGGCGCAAAATCATCGGCACCTTATCAAAGGAACAGAACATGATGGTAATTCTATCATTCTTTAATAAATGTGCCGCAGTTTCATTGCCGCTTCCGGTTAGGTTTAAAAATGCAACACGATTTGGCGATAGGATGGCAAAAGTTCCATCAAGCCCCTTTGGGCTGAGATTGACACGCCCTTCGTCAGCAGCGGTTGCAACGAAAAACATTGGCTGCGATCTAATAAATTTCGCCAATTTTGCATCAATTTCATTATGGTGTTTTGCCATTTTTACCTATTTCGGAAAATTATAATCCTTAAACATTTCGCGCAATGCAACCTTATTGATTTTACCAGTTGCACCAAGCGGTATCACATCAATGAATTGAACATCATCAGGCATCCACCATTTTGCGATTTTGCCATTTAGATATGAAAGTATTTCTTCTTTTGTAACTTGGGCGCTTTCTTTGGTTTGAATTACCAACAGTGGGCGTTCATCCCATTTTGGATGGTAATGACCAATAACGGCTGCGATTGCGACGCCATCAACGCCAACTGCGATGTTTTCAATATCAATTGATGAAATCCATTCCCCGCCTGATTTAATCACATCTTTTGATCTATCAGTGATTTGCATATAGCCATGCGGGTCAATATTTGCCACATCGCCAGTATCAAAAAACCCCTGTTCATCAAGGATTTCACCGCCTTCATTTTTGAAATATGATTTCGCAATTGCAGGGCCACGAACCATCAAATTACCAAAAGTTGCCCCATCGCGCGGCGCGCTTTCGCCATCGCGACTAATCTTAAGTTCAACACCAAATGGCGCGCGCCCTTGCTTTAATTTAATCGCCATTTGCTCATCTTTTGACAAGAGTTTTGCTTCGGGTGTTAAAGTGCAAACTGTTCCCAATGGCGATGTTTCGGTCATGCCCCATGCGTGGCGAACCTCAATGCCATATTTATCTTCAAAGGTTCGTAATATACGCTCTGGCAAAGCGGCACCGCCAATAATTACGCGCTTAAGGCTATTTAACCTTTGGTTTGTGCTTTCAAGATATTGCAAAAGCATAAGCCAAACCGTTGGAACCGCCGCCGTGAAATTAACCTGCTCGGTTTCCAAAAGCTCATAAATGGATGCACCATCCATTTTCGCACCCGGCATAACAATTTTTGCCCCAACCATTGGTGCAGAAAAAATCACGCCCCAAGTATTGGCATGAAACATTGGCACAACAGGTAAAACCACATCACTGGAACTTATGCCCATAACATCGGCGGTTAATGACATGTATGAATGCAAAACATTTGAACGATGTGAATATAAAACCCCCTTTGGATTGCCAGTTGTACCAGATGTATAACAAAGGCCACAGGCGGTATTTTCATCAAAACCACCCCATTGGCATTCATCATTTTCATGTTCCAAAATTTCTTCATAACAATGAACATTGGCAAGTTTTGTTTGTGGCATATTGGCCCTGTCGGTCAAATAAACCACCGCTTTTACACTTGGGCAAAGCGGGATAATTTGTTCAAGTAATGGGGCAAAACTTATGTCTGAAAAGATAATTTCATCTTCGGCATGTTTGATAATATAAATCAATTGATCGGCAAAAAGGCGCGGATTTAATGTATGCAATACAAGGCCAATCCCCATTGCCCCATACCAACATTCCATATGGCGGCCGCTATTCCATGCAAGACTTGCAACGCGCGAACCAAAGCGCAGATTTTGTGATTTAAGCCAATTTGAAAGCTTTTTCGAGCGCGAGTGAATTTGCGCATAATTACTTCTTAAGATTGGGCCTTCAACACTTCGTGAAACGATTTCACGGTTTGAATAATTCAAATTTGCATGGTCGATTATTTTATCGACCGTAAGCGGCCAGTCTTGCATTAACCCTAACATTGGTTTCCCCTATTTATTTAATTATAAACTATAAGGGTTTTGCTTTTGGTCAAGTGTAATATTTACGGAAACTGCCTACGAATTAACCAATTCTGCTTTTTGTTTTCGCGCGAATATTCAACCCGCTCATGAAGCCTGAATGCGCGGTCGCGCCAAAATTCAATTCTGGTTGGGACTATTCGAAAACCTGACCAATGCGGCGGCCTTGGAACTTTGCCAATTCCAAACTTTAAACCAAATTGGGCAACATTTTTCACAAGCTCACCTAGACCATTCATTGTTTGTGATTGGTGCGAAGCCCATGCGCCAATTTGGCTTTGGCGGGCGCGTGATGCAAAATATTCATCCGCCTCTTTATCGCTTACGATTTCAACATTGCCGCGAATTCGCACTTGGCGACGCAAAGATTTCCAATGAAAACAAATTGCGGCTTTTTTTGCGCCTAATATTTGCTTACCTTTTGCGCTTTCGAAATTTGTATAGAAAACAAAACCATTTTCATCAAAATCCTTAAGCAAGACCATACGAACATCAGGCATTCCATCTTCATCAACCGTAGCCAAAGAAAAAGCATTTGGATCATTAATTTCTTTGTGATTTGCATCCTTTAGCCATTCACCAAAAAGCGCAAATGGATTTTGATTTTCATTAATCAAATTTTCTTCAGGGTTTGCGTTATTTTGATATTCGTTTTCACTTGGTGTGTTTGCAATTATGTTTTGATTTTCCATAATTTCTTATAATCTTACGGGGTAAAAATTTCCATTAAAATAATGCAATAAATGCAAATTTTTACCATTTGTAAATATAAAATTTACCTGATGCTAACCAAGATTAAGCAATATCATATTATGTCATCACCTTATTACATTCTTGGAATCCCGAATAATGCCGACGCAAACGAAGCAAGGCGTGCTTTTCGCGCGATTGCCAAAACTTGCCACCCCGATATAAACCCTGACCCAAAGGCACAGGAAGTTTTCATCGCGGCACAAGATGCTTATCGCCAAATCACTGGCGCAGTTTCAAGCGCAGACATGCGCCTAGAGCCGAAGTCAAGAATGCAACGAAATACAGAAATTGATTTGCCAATCTCTATTTGGACGGCGGCAATTGGCGGCTCCGTAAAAGGATCATGCCCACTTGGTAAGGCAACCATCAAAGTTCCAGCAGGTGCAAGACAAGGTGATAGAATTCTTGCGCAAATTGGCGGCAAAACAATTGCCTGCGTTGTTAGAATTATGGAAAGCGATGGCTTCCGTGCAGATGGTGGCGATATAAGCGCAATTTTGCGGGTTTCAACATCACAAGCAAGACTTGGAAGTTTTGCAGATATTGAAACACCAATGGGCAAATTACGCGTAAAACTTCCGCAAAACACGCCAGATGGTGCAAGGTTACGTGTTGAAGGCAAAGGTTTGCCACAAACACAGGGCCGCAAACCTGGTGATTTATATCTTGATGTGGAAATTGTTGAAACTGCAACAGATAAGGCCGTTTCTGCGCTTGATAAAATTCTTGAAATTGCAAAACGTCCAAGAAACACAGAAAATAAAACTAGCTTTTTTGGGAAAAAGCGCGCTTAAAATCAAACTATGAGTGCGCAAAAATTTATTCCAGCGGCAACAATAATCCCAATTCACGAAGCCCAAAATGGACTTGAAGTGCTTATGGTAAAGCGTAACGAGAATTTGCGCTTTGCAGGTGGTCAACACGCATTTGCTGGCGGAAAAATTGATGCCAAAGATTTTGAACTCGCCAATGGTGATGAATTAAAAGCGGCAAAAATTGCGGCATTTCGTGAAATGTATGAAGAAACAAATATTGCATTTGATAAGAATGGCAAACTTGCATCTAATATTGATATCAAAAATAGTTTTTATGATTACAAAAGTGAAATCGGTAATAATTTTGATTTAAGCAAGGCAAAACCATTATCACGTTGGCGCCCACCGCCTGAAATTCCTATTAAGTTTGATACTTATTTCTTTTTTATAAAATCACATGATCACATAATTCCAAAAGTTGATGGCAATGAAATTGTTGATGCCGCGTGGCTTAATGTTAATGATGCTATTGAAAAATATAAATCAGGCGAAATTAAAACCTTTTTCCCCACTATAATAAACCTACATTTATTGGCAAAAATGAGTAGTTTTGATGCCTTACTGGAATTTGCAAATTATAAAAATCCACCAATAATACAGACCCAAAGCGAACATATAGGCACAAATACATATCAGTATATCGATATTGCATTGGGTTATCCCCTTTACCATGCGTCACATTTGAATTAGAGCTTTATGTGAATAATAAATTTAAATCATAAATTTTATTCTGGGGAGGATAAAATATAATGAGTTCTTGGTCAGAGCCGCAAATTCCGCTTGTATCTACTGATTGGCTTTTGGAACATATTCATAGCCCTGATGTTCATATTATTGATGCTTCATGGCACATGCCAAATGCAGGTCGCAATGCCAAACAAGAATATGAAGATTGCCACATCGAAGGCGCGGTATTCTTTGACATCGATGAAATAAGCGAATTAAATACTTCCCTTCCCCACATGGTTCCAAGTCCTGAAAAATTTGCAAGTCGCGCAAGAAATCTTGGCCTTGGCGATGGGGTTAAAATTGTAATTTATGATTCAGTTGGCATTTTTTCTGCGCCGCGTGTTTGGTGGATGTTTCGCCTTATGGGGCATGAAGATGTGGTTATTCTTGATGGTGGCCTTAAAAAATGGCTTACCGAGGGAAAACCAACTGAAGATATGAAACCTTTTAAACGTGACCGTCATTATTCAATAAGAATGCGTCATGATTTAATCAAAGACTTTAATCAGGTTTTATCGGCATCACAAAATGCAAAACCACAAATCCTTGATGCCCGTTCACCAACACGCTTTTCTGGCGAAGAAGCCGAACCACGCCAAGGGCTTAATTCGGGTCATATTCCAAATTCAATCAATATTCATTATGCCAAATTAATTAATGAAGACGGCACTTTGAAAACAAAGGATGAATTGGAAAAAATCTTCAAAGATAATAATGTTGATATTTCAAAACCTATCATAACAAGCTGTGGCTCTGGCATAACTGCGTGCATTTTGGCACTTGCACTAAGCGTGGTTGGAAATAATAATGTTGCGGTTTATGACGGTTCGTGGGCTGAATGGGGTTCACGTGATGATGCACCAATTGAAAGTGTGAATTTTGAAGCAATCTGAAAATACAAAAATTGAAACCCAATTTATCCAAGGCGGCAAAAACCCAAAAAAACAAGATGGTTATGTAAACCCACCGGTTCAACGTGGTTCAACAATTCTTTTTGACCGTGCCGAAGATTTATATAATGATGATTTAAGGTCTTATGGCCTTGAAGGTAGTGTTACGCATGACAATCTAACCGACCTTTTAAGCCAAACTATGGGCGGTGCAGGTTGCGTATTAACCCCATCAGGTTTGAATGCCATAACGTTGGTTTTATTGGCGCTTTTAAAATCTGGCGATCATATTTTGGTTTCTGATTCAATTTATGGCCCAAATCGTCGTTTTTGTGATTTGGTTTTAAAAGGTTTTGGTATTGAAACCACTTATTACCCGCCACGAATTGGCACTGATATTGAAGAATATATAAAGCCAAATACCAAACTTATATTCCTTGAAAGCCCTGGCTCTCTTACGCTTGAAATTCAAGATGTTCCTGCGATTGTTAAAATTGCACAAAAAAATAATATTATTACCGCAATTGATGACACATGGTCGGCGGGTGTTTTCATGCAACCGCTTAAGATTGGTGTTGATATTTCCATTCAGGCACTAACAAAATATCAAGGCGGGCATTCAGATGTTCTTCTTGGTAGTGTGGTTTGCAAAGATATCGCGCTTCATAAAAAAATGGTTGATATGCACAAAAACCTTGGGCTTGGGGTTTCTGCCGAAGAAGTATGGTTATGTTTGCGCGGTATAAGAAGCATGATGCTTCGAATTAAGCATCAAGATATGGCGGCGCGTAAAATTGCCAGATATATGCAAACCCGCCCCGAAATCACACAAGTTATTCACCCTGCCCTTGAAGAAAGCGAAGATTATGCAATTTGGTCACGCGACTTTACTGGCGCGGGCGGTTTGTTTTCGGTTTATTTAAAACCTGAATTAAGCGGTAAAGTGAATACAATGCTTAATGCCTATCAGATTTTTTCAATGGGCTTTTCATGGGGTGGCTTTGAAAGCCTTGTGATTGACTGCACACCACAATTGCGCCGCAACTTTCCAAACAAGGAACAAAAAGGTGCATTGGTTAGATATGCAATCGGCCTTGAAAATATTGATGATTTGATTGCCGATTTGGAACGCGGGTTCGAAGCACTTAAATCCTAATGTTAGGATAGTAGTGCCAATTTGATTGGCTATCCTTAATCTCAAAATGCCCATCAGGTTTTTGGCGCAAATTTGCGCTATTTAATTCAATTTTGCCAAAACCACCCGGAATATCCAAAACATATTTCGGAAGGCCAAGGCCGCTTATAAGGCTTTTTAATTCGTCAAAAATTGCCATGCCTTCTATTGGATTAAGCTGAAAATGCCCTGTTCCACGCGCAAGGTCGGGATGATGAAGATAATATGGCTTTATTGCATTTTCTAAAAACGCATTAAAACTATCGGCTAGAATATGCGCATTATCATTCACACCACGCAAAAGCACACTTTGCGATAAAAGTGTGATGCCATTATTCCTTAGTTTTTCGATTGCACTTTTAACATCAGGTGTGATTTCATTATAATGATTAATATGAAGCACCATAAAAATTGGCAAATTTGCCTGTTTAAGTGCGCCGATTAATTCATCATCCACAATATCGGGCATAATTATTGGAACGCGTGAATGAATACGCAATATTTTTATATTTGAAATTTTACCAATCGCTTTTGCAATTTTTGCAAGTCGCAAATGACCAATCGCAAGTGAATCACCGCCTGAAAAAATTACTTCATTAATTTCTTTGTGTGCGTCCAAATATTCAATAATCGCATCAATTTCACGGTCTGATAAAATCTTTGCATTTTCACGGCCCACCATTTCACGCCTAAAACAAAAACGGCAATAAGCGGGGCACGCATTTGTAAGCTTCAATAAGGCACGCGATTTATAACGATGAACCAACCCATTTAAAGGCGAATGTTCATTATCGGCAATCGGGTCAAAAATTTCATATTGTGAAATCTCTAATTCTTCTTTTTGCGGCACATATTGTTTGAATATAGGATCTGAATCATCAAAAACCTTAATAGACGCCATTATTTGCGGCGTTATTGCTATTGAATGCTCTTTTGCAACAGCTTCAATTAATGCGCTTTTATTGGCATCAATTAAATTATTTGCCAAAAGTTCAGGGATGTTTTTGATGATTTTCAATTAATTACTCTTTGAGCCCAAATAGGAAAATTAGTAAAAAAAATCAATCCTTGCCACTTTGTAATGTAATTAGCAAAAATCTGCGAAAACGGTAACGCAAAATAATCCATTGTTTTTATTATATTTTCAAAAATTTTAATCGAAAAATTTTCCTGTAACCTGAACGTAACATAAAACATTGAACAAGAACTCGTTCATTTTAGATATGCAAATATTAGGGCGTCGATGACACGGGGCCAACCCTCCCCCTCCTCCCCACAAGCCCCGGGTCAAAGACAATTCAACGCCCAAAAGGGCAAGGAGATATGAAAATGAAAAAAGTTACTTTGATTACCTTGGCCGCTTTAACAATTGCGGCACCAAGTTTAGCAATGGCTCAAACTTATAATGCAAATGTTCATGGGCAAACTAGCGTTAAAATTATTGATGGCCCTGACCGCAATAAACGCCCTGATACAATTTTAATAGATGGTCCAGATCGTAATTCACGCCCAGATCTTGTAATCAATGTTCGTGATGATGATCGCCGTGACTATCGTTATGATGACCGCAGATATAATGACCGCCATGATAATGACCGCCGTTGGGATGACCGCAGATATGATTATCGCAGAAATGATTTTTATCGTATGCGTCACGGTCATTATGATACGCCAAGAAATTGGAATCGTAACCGCTGTGGTTTCGGAATAGTATCTTACCGCCTTCCAAACGGTCGCATGATGTATGATAATGTATATATGTGCCAAACCCCACGCGGTGACTGGGTAGTAGCAAACCGTTAATTCAACCAAAACCAAACAAAGCCCCCGAAGCAATTCGGGGGCTTTTTTGCATTAAAAATATTTAATTACAAATACTTATCAATATGAACGAAGATTAATACTACGCTCAGATTTCGTTCAGAATCAATATGACATAATGCGTATGTTGTTAAGGCAACAACAATGGCAAGTCACAAAAAAAAAGTGATTTAAAGGAGTTTTCAAATGGCCAAAAAGTTTATGTTAGTTTCATTGGCCGCTGCAGTTTTAGCGGCACCATCTTTTGCTTCGGCGCAAAATGCCGCTGCTTATGATTATCGTGGTTATAACCCTGATACTCAATGCCAACAAAAAGTGAATAATCAACGCACTACAGGTGGAATCATTGGTGCTTTGGCTGGCGCAGCTATCGGTTCCAATGTTGCTGGTCGCGGCGTTCGCACTGAAGGTGCAGTTTTAGGTGCAGTTGTTGGCGCAGTTGCAGGTTCACAAATCGGAAAAAATAACGCCGCATGTGATGACAGATATCAATATGAGCGTGGTCGCTATGATAATCGCAATTACAGCTATAATAAGCATGACCGCCATCACAATCGTGACCGCGATGATTATTATGATAATTCTTCATATCAATCTTATGGCAATCGCTATCCTACACAACAAGCAAGCTATAGCATTCCAACATCATATGGCCGTGACAATTGCGGTTGGGGCAGCGCAAATTACCAAACCCCAGATGGCAGATGGACCCGCGAAAGCGTTTATATGTGCCGCCGCTATGACGGAAGCTGGGTTGTAACTAACCGCTAAGAATACACGTCAAACTTATGGCCCGCCTTTAAAAAAAAGGCGGGCTTTTTTCAATAAGTGAATGTTTTCAAAATCTTCCCTAAATTAGGGAAAAGGATAGATAAAATTTTAATCATTAATATAATGCGCAAAATGTGCATTCGCCTTTAAAATCCAAGAAATGGAATAAATATGTCTTTATTGGCAAAATCGAATTTAAATAAAATAGTATTTGGTGCTGGTTTAAGTATCTTTGCTTTTTCTTTTAGCCCAAGCTTTGCAGGCTGCCATTTTGTTGCATGCCCAAATACGGCGCCGCCACCGCCGCCACCTGAATATCACGATAATTATTATTCTAATGTTGATACAAGCCAATATGACGATAATAATTACAAACAAGGCTATAAAGATGGTTTGCGCGCCGCAGGTTCAAATTCAAAAACCCGCGTAATAACTAAAGTAATCTATAAAAATAGCGCAAAAAAAACTACGGCAAAACCTGTTAAACATTTAGCAAAAAAAGTGCGCACCCACAAAACCTATACAAGCACGTCTGCGCGTTCAAATTATTCATATAATCCAACACCGATGCGTGACCGTGCTGCAACTTATCGTGCGCAATACAACGGGCGCACCGTAACCGCTTTGGAAATGATGGGGCGCGGTGAAAGCTGGCAATCAAGCCATATTAGTATCGTGCGCTATGATGCGCCTTTAGTGATTCAAAATATAAACGGTAGACGCTGCGGCTGGTCATCACCTTTGATGTCTAACGGTCACTATTCACAACAACAGGCCTATGTATGCCATTGTGCACAAGGCTGGCAATTACCAAGATAATAACCTCACAAAATTGAGGATAAGGAGAAGTGGGTATGAAAAAATTAGTTTTAGGATTTGGCATAAGTGCACTAGTGCTTGCATCTGCAACATCTGCAATGGCACATGAAAGACGCAATATCGAGTGCCGCCAAGACAGAAATAATGCTGCTGTCACTGGTGGCTTTTTGGGCGCAGGTGCAGGCGCTGCAATCGGTAAAGCAGTTGCGGCAACCCAAGTTCGCCCTGAAGGCATCGTATTGGGTGCACTTGTTGGCGCAGTTGTTGGCGCAAATATCGGCAAAGATACTGTTGCATGTAATGACCACAATTATACGCAAAACCGTGGACGTTCGCATGGCGATCATTATAGTGATCATTATTATGATGGACATCGCCCAACCGCGCATGACCATGTGGTTTATTATAATGCGCCGCAACCTACTTATGCACCTGCGCCTCAAACTTATTATAGCAACCAAAATGTTGGTTGGTATCAACCATCACCTTATGGTTATTATGGTTCTGGTGTTCAGGTTTCAAATTCTCAACAATATTATCAATCACAAGTTCAGGTTCAAGAATATTCAACTGGCTGGCAATATGTTCCAGCACCGGTTCAATATACGCCGCCTGTTCAATATGTACCGCCAATGCAACCGGCACCACAGCCTGCACCATGCGGAACTTGGGTTTGCCATTAATAAAAACACAATAACCCCCGAGTAATCGGGGGTATTTTTTATTTCCTTATGAAATCGATTGTAAAAATTACTATTTGTAAACCATTTTTATCTTATCGCTTTATAAATAGCGGGGTTAAAAATGCAAAGTGCAAACTTTTTAAGCAATTCAATCGAAAATAATAGCCAAAATGATGATTATGCATGCAAAGCAAACGCGCTTGAAGAAATTGCCAAAATTAGTGGCCCCCTTGGTTTAGACCTAGTTGAAATAAGTGGCATTTTAGAACATGGCATAAATGCCCATGCCCACCAAATAGAGAGTTTGCGCATTTTAACCGAACACGCAAAAGAAGTTTCAAACTCCAATTCACAAATTGCACATGCTGGACAAGAAGCACAAACTTCAATCGAATCATCAAGTGAGCGTGCGAAGAATAGTGTTGCCTCAGCTATGAAGGCTTTGGAAAATATACAATCGTGGTCGCAAAGCGCTGTGGCTTCGGCCAATCAATTATCAAAATTAGTTACATCACTTGAAAAAATATTTGACGTTGCAAAATCAATTGAATCGATAGCCGCCAATACAAATCTATTGGCATTAAACGCAACAATCGAGGCTGCCCGCGCAGGAGAAGCAGGACGCGGATTTTCAGTTGTCGCAAGTGAAGTTAAATTGCTTTCCACACAAAGCAAAGAAGCATCAGTAAATATTCAAAATATTCTTGGCAATCTTGAGGTTGAAATTGAGGCTTTGCAACAAAGTTCGAACCAAAATATAAATATGGCGCAAACCCTTAGTCAGGAAATTGAACAACAATCAAATTCAATGAATGATGTTGTTGTTGCTTTCGACCAAGTTAAATCAATTATTGATACTGTTGCCAATAATGCAATCGAAATTGAACATAAATCACAATATCTTGCCACTGAGATAAATGAAATTTCTAATGAAGTTACCATTTTTGATGAAGAATTAAAAAAGGGCTCTAACAAGCTTTCAAACATTTCCACCCAAGGTGAGTTGATAATGCAATTATCAATTAATGCAGGCGCACAAGGAAATGATAGTGAAATAATCGAACTTGCACGCAATGGCGCCCATGCCATTTCAAATATTTTTGAAACTGCAATAATATCAGGCGAAATATCAAAATCACAATTATTTGATGATAGATATAAAGAAATCGCAGGTTCAAACCCACAACAATTTAAAACTGATTTCGTTGATTTTACCGACAAAAATCTGCCAAAAATTCAAGAAGATATTCTAATAAAAAATAATCGAATTGTTTTTTGCGCTGCCATTGATCGCAATGGATATTTACCAACACATAATAATAAATTTTCCCAACCACAAAGGGCGAATGATGCTGCATGGAATACAGCAAACTGCCGTAACCGCCGTATTTTCAATGATAGAGTGGGGCTCAAGGCAGGCAAAAACTCAAGTGGGGCACTTGTGCAAGCCTATAGGCGCGATATGGGTAATGGAAATTTTGCAATGATGAAAGATATTTCATATCCAATTTTTGTTAATGGAACACATTGGGGCGGTTTTCGCATTGGTGTGATTATTTAATAGCAAAATCACCTTGCACTTTTGTTATAATGTAATAGCTTCCCAAAATCCTTGGGAGGGAAAACATGAATTTAACACGCCGTAGCGCGGTAAAATATAGCGCGGCTTTATCGATTGCTATTAGCGCGCAAAGCGCCTGTGCAAAATCATTTAACAGCCAACAAGCGCCGCAATTTGCCGATGCCGTTGAAACCGCACGACGCTTAAAAACTGGCGAATTAGATGTTGAAAAAAATCTTGAAATCACAATTGAAAATACGCAAAAAATCAACAAGCAATTAAATGCCATTGTAACCACAACATTTGATGAAGCGCGCGCAATTGCCAAAACCAAGCCGCAAGGAATTTTTGGCGGCCTTCCCTTTGCAATCAAAGATTTGAATGATTATCACAAAACCCCAACAATGCATGGTTCGCGCGCCTATAAAGATGCCCCAAGTTTACAGCAATCACAATTTTTAAAACAAGTTGATAAATTAGGCATAATATCAATTGGCAAAACCCAAACCCCTGAATTTGGCCTTACGGGCACAACCGAGCCTTTATTGACTGGCCCTGCGCGCAATCCTTGGAATGTTAATCATTCAACTGGTGGCTCTTCTGGTGGGGCGGCGGCATTGGTTGCATCTGGTGTTTTAAAAATGGCGCATGCAAGTGATGGTGGTGGCTCTATTAGAATTCCTGCGGCTTGTTGCGGATTGGTTGGCCTTAAAACCTCACGCGGGCGCTTAATACGCCCACATATGGAACGCGATCCAAGAACTGATATTTCGGTTCAAGGCGTCTTAACACATACAATGCGCGATACAGCAACATTTTTAGCCGCAACAGAAGATCCAAATAGCGGCCTTCCATTAATGGGGCTTGTTATAGATGCTAATAAAAAGCGCCTTAAAATTGGTTATTGTATTGAAAGTTTCAACGGAAGCCATATTGATGATGAAATCAAATCAGAAGTTTTAAAAACCGCCGATATTTTAAAATCCTTAGGGCAT